>NZ_JANKBY010000148.1:0-8527 GCF_024621905.1 Terrisporobacter muris | reverse complement strand
TAATTTTATGCCAATAATGTTTACGTAAAAATATTATTTATTATAGTATCATATTGTTGATTATTAGCAAATAATATTATAGAATTTGAGATAGGGTCATTATTAATGGGGAGGTAACCATGAATTTAAGAAAAGAAATAGAAAATTATTTACCATATAACTGTGAAGAAGAAAAAGATAAAGAGATAATGATAAAATATATGGATACTTTTGATGATGTTCTTACTAGAAATAATGAAATAGGTCATTTTACATCATCTTGTTGGATAGTAAATAAAGATAAAACAAAAGTACTTATGGCTTATCATAATATTTATGATTCTTGGGCATGGACTGGTGGACATGCAGATGGTGATGGGGATTTACTTCATGTTTCACTGAAAGAAGCTAAAGAAGAAACAGGTTTAAAGGATGTAAGACCTTTGTCTGATGAAATTTTCTCTTTAGAAGTTCTTGGAGTTGATGGTCATATAAAAAGAGGGAAATATGTATCCTCACATATTCATTTAAATGTTACTTATTTACTTTGTGCTGACGAAACAGAAATGACACATATTAAAGCCGATGAAAATAGTGCTGTCAAATGGTTTGAGTTAGATAAAGCAGTTAAAGCTAGTAATGAACCCTATATGAAGAAGATCTATAGCAAACTTAATAAGAAGCTAAAAGATTTAAAAAAATAAAGGTGGTTTAATATGATTAATGACAGAATTGAAAAATTAAGAAATGTTATGAAAGAAAAAAACATATTTGCTTACATAATTCCATCAGCAGATTATCATCAAAGTGAGTATGTGGGAGAATTCTTTAAGGGAAGACAATTTATATCAGGATTTACTGGTTCAGCAGGAACTGTAGTTATAACTCCAGAAAAAGCTATACTTTGGACAGATGGAAGATACTTCTTACAAGCTGACAAAGAGTTAGCAACATCTTGTGTTGAACTTTATAAAATGGGAGGGGAAAACGTTCCTACGACGTTTGAATACATAGAAAATGAAGTTCCAGAAGGTTGTAAAATAGGATTTGATGGAAGAGCTATAAGTGCAGCAATGGGTGTTGGATTAGAAGCAAGTTTAGCTAAGAAAAACATAACTATATCTTATGAGGGTGACTTATTAGACGAAGTATGGGAGGATAGACCAGCTTTATCTGATGCAAAAGCATTTTTATTAGATATTAAATACAGTGGAGAAGATTTTACAAGTAAAATAGCTAGAGTTAGAAATGCTATGAAAGAATGTGGGTCAACAATTCATATATTAACAAGTTTAGATGATATAGCTTGGTTATTTAATATAAGAGGTGGGGATGTTAAGTACAATCCAGTTGTACTTTCTTATGCAGTAGTTACTTTAGACAAAGCTATATTATTTGTTGATGAAAATAAATTAAATGATGAAATAAAAGCAAGCTTTGGTGAAGAAGTAGTTGAAATAAAAGGATACTTCGAAATATATGAGTTTGTAAAAACTATAGAAAAAGAAGAAGTAGTTTTAGTTGATAGTAATAAAATAAATTACACAATATTAAAAAATATACCAGAAGATGTAAAAGTATTAAATGCTATGAACCCTTCTACTATATTCAAAGCAGAGAAAAACGAAGTTGAAATATCAAACACTAAACAAGCTCATATAAGAGATGGTGTTGCTGTAACTAAGTTTATGTACTGGTTAAAAAACAACATAGGAAAAATAGAAATAACTGAAATAAGTGCAGCAGATAAAATGACTGAGCTTAGAAAAGAACAAGGACAGTTTATAGAGCCAAGTTTCGCTTCTATAGCAGGATATGGGGCTAATGGAGCAATAGTTCACTACAGTGCGACTGAGGAAAGTAATACTACTTTAGAGCCAAAAGGATTATTCTTGTTAGATTCAGGAGGACAATATTTTGATGGAACAACTGATATAACTAGAACTTTTGCTTTAGGATCACTTACAGAAGAAGAAAAATCTAACTTTACATCAGTTGCTAGAGCAATGATAAGATTGTCAGGAGCTAAATTCTTATATGGTGTAAACGGATACTACTTAGATATATTAGCTAGAGGAATAATGTGGGAACAAGGTCTTAACTACAATCACGGTACAGGTCATGGTATAGGACATGTATTAAATGTTCACGAAGCTCCAAATGGTTTCAGATGTGACAATAGAAACTTAGCTACATTAGAAGAAGGTATGATAACTACTAATGAGCCAGGATTCTATAAAGCAGGTTCTCACGGAATAAGATTAGAGAATGAAATGCTTTGTAAAAAAGGTATAAAAAATGAATATGGCCAATTTATGGAATTTGAACCATTAACAATAGCACCATTAGATTTAGATGCTATAGATGTCAATCTTATGAATGAAGATGAAAAAGCATACTTAAATGAATATCATAAGATGGTATTCGATACAGTTAGTCCGTTCTTAACTGCTGAAGAAACTGAGTGGTTAAAAGAATATACTAGAGCTATATAATAATATATATTTAGATAGAAATAAGTCTCTTTAATCAGAGACTTATTTTTATACTTTAAAACTTAAATTTGTATTATCTAAATTAATGATTAAGAAACATACTGTTCAATAAAATCTTCTATTGTTAGCCAATAAAGAAAAGGTGCAACTAAATCAGAGTTTGCATGTTCAGCCCCTTCAACAGTTAATTTTTCTTTTGGTGAATTAGTGGCGTTGTATAACTCATTCATCATAGAATAAGGAACAAACTTATCACTATCACCATGAATATAAAGAATAGGTACAGTAGATTTTTTTACTGCATCTAATGTAGAACCTTCTCTTAAAGAGTATCCAGCTTTTAATTAAGTTACAATATTAGTAACATTTAGTATATAAGAAGATGGTAACTTTAAATAAGTTTCTAGTTCATAATTAAATGCATCCCAAATTGAAGTATAAGCACAATCAGCTATAATAGCCTTTACATTAGAAGGTAAATCTTCTCCAGAAGCCATTAAAACCGTGGCAGCACCCATAGAAGTACCATGAAGAACTATTTTAGAATTTGAATTACCTTTAATTATAAAATTAATCCAATTTATTATATCAAGTCTATCTTTCCATCCCATACCAATATATTCACCTTCACTTTTCCCATGACCTCTTAAATCTGGAATCAGCACATTATATCCCATCTTATAAAAATATTTGGCTTTAGCACTCATTAATTTACCGCTACCACCATAACCATGAACAACAATTGCCCATTTATCATTACTTTCATTCTGATTTATCATATAAGCATGTAGATTTAATCCATCAGAAGATTCAATATAATTTTCCGTATAATTAGACTCTTTGTCCAACCATTTTTCATTGTCTCTTAATTTATCACCATTATGATCTGCATATACTATATCTTTTGAATAATTTGTATTCAATGCTAAATTATAAAAAAATATTCCTACTAAAGAACTAACCCCTATAGCTCCAATTAAAAAGACTATTAAAAGAGTTATTACTATTTTCTTAATTCTTTTCATACATAATCCCCCTATAAAGATTTAAGAAATATATTATCATAGGTTCATTAGATTTTAACGTAGTATCATTTGGTATAAGTGATAAATTATGTAATATATGAAATTTTTAATACATGTTATTAAAATAAAATATATTTTTATAACATGTATTAAAGTAGTAGAATTATAAAGGACATTATCCCGCAAAGTAAGACGGCAAATGTCCTTTTATAAGAGAAATATAAAGACTATTTTAAAAAAGCTCTTCTTGATACTATATAAACATAAGGGAGATAGAAATGATAAAAGCAACAGGTAGACAAAGAGGAATAATAAATGCAATTATAAGTGCTGATGGATATATCAGTGGTAATGATTTAGCAAAAATAAATCAAATTTCTGCTAAAACAGTGCAAAGGGAGATAAAGGACATAAATGAATTCTTACAACCATATAACTGTGAAATTCTTTCTAAGAGAAGTTATGGGTATAAGATAAGATATGATAATTATGATGATTATAAAATACTAAAAAGTGTAGTTGGAGAAATTGATTGTAATTGTGTATATACGCTGGAAGAAAATAGAGTAGAGTGGTTAATAAGAAAATTGGCTTTTTTATATGCGGACAGTGAAACAGAATCCATAAAACAAGATGAGTTATGTGACGAGTTATTTATAAGTTTATCTACATTAAAAAATGATTTGAAAGTAGTAAAAGAGATATTACATAATTATGATTTAAAGTTATCACGTAAAGGTAACTCTGGAGTTTATATTAGTGGTAATGAGGCTAAATTTAGATATTTTTTATCTGATTATATTGTACATAAAACAGGTCAAGAAAAGTCAGGAACTATTCTAGAAATGATAGATACAAAATCTTCAGAAAGTATTAGATCTATAATAATTGATGTAATAAATAAATATGACTTAAACATTACTGACTTAGGATTTGATAATTTATTCAACCATATAGTTATCACTATAACAAGGATAAAAAATGACAAAATTATTAATGAAGAAGAATCAAGGCATATACCAGTAGGAGACATTGAATATGAAGCAGCAATAAATCTTTGTAGACAAATATGTGAGCTGACTGGAATAGAATTTCCAACAGCAGAGGTTGTGTATATATATCAACATTTAAAATCTCAAAATAGATTGTTTAAAGATGATAATTATTCTATAGATGAAGAAGATAATAACAATTTAGATACTATAAGAAAGTCTCTAAAAGAGATTTATTTACAAATAGGTATAGATTTTACTCATGATGAAATCCTGGAAAATGGTCTTCTTATTCACTTAAAAAGTGTTCTTCACAGAATACAATACAAGATGAAAATAAGAAACAATTTATTAGATCAAATAAAGAAAAATTATGTATTGGCTTATGAGCTAGCAAACTTTTTAGCTAAAGCTATAGAAGAAGATATGAATGTGGAAGTAGATGAGAATGAGGTTGGATTTTTGGCACTACATTTTGGTGGAGCATTAGAAAGGATGAACATAAAAGGAAGAAAAGATAGGCTTCGAGTAATTCTTATATGTGCATCGGGTATGGGAACATCCATACTTCTAAGAAGTAAACTATCGAATAGATTTGGATCTAGAATTCAAATATGTGGAGTGTATCCATCTTATAAACTTGAAGAATTAGATTTTAAAGATATAGATTTGATAATATCAACTATTAATCTACAATACAAAAACTTACCTATTATAAATATATCACCTATTTTAAGTGATGCAGATATGAATAAAATAAATCATTTTATAAGTAAAGGAAATGAGAATTACAAGTTAGATATAAAATCTTACTTTAAAGATGAAATATTTTCACCAAATTTAGAGATTAATAATTATTTAGATGTGGTGGAGTATATGTCTAGCAAAATGTATGAATTGGGTTATATAGATGAAGTAATGAAAAATTCTTTTGTGGAAAGAGAAAAACTTTCATCGACAGAGATAGGAAATATGGTTGCCATTCCTCATGCTTTAGTTGGAGATGTAAAAAAGCCTGGAATATATGTGGCAATTTTGAAAGAACCAATAAAGTGGGTATATTCAGAAGTACAACTAGTAATGATGATAGCCATAGACAAGGATGTATTCTTAGAACATGAAAATTTATTCTTAGATATATATAACCCTGTTGATGAAATGTATAAAGTAGAAAAAATAATTAACAAAAAAGATTTAAATTATATTAAGAAATTATACTAATTAAAAGGAGATTATAATTATGAAAAAAATAGTAGTAGCATGTGGAGCAGGAATAGCAACATCAACAGTAGCAATACAAAAATTAAAAGCAGGATTTGAAAAAAGAGGCTTAGGAGGACAAGTTTCATTTACTCAATGTACAGTAGCAGAATTACCAGGAAAAGTTGCAGGACATGATATGGTTGTTACTACAGCTCAATTTAACCAAAGTGTAGATATACCAGTTGTATCAGGATTACCTTTTATAACAGGATTAGGAGTAGATAAATTAATGGATGATATAGTTGCAAAACTAGGAATGTAGGTGGAATGAATGTTAAGTAAGGACTTAGTATTTTTAGATGTAGAACATGAAACTAGTGATGAGTTTTTAAATTCTATATCAGATGAACTATTAGAAAAAGGATATGTGAAAGAGTCTTTTAAGGATGCGATTTTAAAAAGAGAAGAAGAATATCCAACTGCTATAGGGACTGAAAAATATAACTTAGCTATACCTCATACAGATTCAGAACATGTAAATAAGCCAGGAGTAGCATTTGTAAGATTAAAAAAAGAATGCAAATTTAAAGAAATGTGTACTAACAATGATATAAATGTAAATATGGCATTTGTATTATTAGTTACTAAAAAAGAAGAGCAAGTAAGTCTTTTATCAAAACTAATGGGATTATTTGCAGAAACTGACTTTTTAGAGAATTTATATAACGAGCAAGACCCATCAGAAATAGTAAAAGTTTTAAATAATAAAATATTATAAATTAAAGTGGGAGGATGCAATAATGAATATATTACAGTATTTAGTAGATTTAGGGCCATCAGTAATGATGCCAATAATATTCTCAGTATTTGCTATATGCTTAGGGGTTAAGTTAGCAAATGCTGTTAAATCAGGACTTTTAATAGGGATAGGATTTATAGGTTTAAATGCAATTATAACAATATTAACAGAAAATTTAGGACCAGCAGCAGAAGCAATGGTTAAAAACTTTGGGTTAAATTTAAATGTACTTGATGTTGGTTGGCCAGCAGCTTCAGCAATAGCATTTGGTTCAACTGTTGGTGTTTTAATAATACCTTTAGGAATAATAATAAATGTTGTGATGTTACTTACAAGAACAACTAGAACAGTAAATATAGATATATGGAACTTCTGGCACTTTGCTTTTACAGGTTCTTTAGTTTATATGCTAACAGGAAGCTTACCTATAGCTTTAATAATGTCAGCAGTAAATATGGTAGTTACAATGGTTCTTGCAGATAGAACTGCTCCGTTGGTGGAAAAAGAATTAGGGCTGCCTGGGATATCAATTCCTCATGGATTCTCAGCATCTTATGTACCAATAGCATGGATAGCAAATAAAATATTAGATTTTATACCAGGAATAAATAAAATAAAAATGGATGCAAATGACATACAAAAGAAATTTGGTATATTTGGAGATCCAGCAATATTAGGAACTTCAATAGGTATTCTTCTTGGTATACTTGCAAAATACAATGTAAAAGATACTTTAAATTTAGCAGTGGTAATGGGGGCTGTACTTGTGCTTACTCCCAAAATGGCAGCAGTATTAATGGAAGGTTTAATGCCAGTATCTGAAGCAGTACAAACTTTAATTCAACGTAAATTTGAAGGAAAAGCTAAGCTTTACATAGGATTAGACTCAGCAGTAAGTGTTGGTCACCCAGTCACATTAGCAGTTTCACTAGTATTAGTACCAGTTACATTAATATTAGCTTTAATAATACCAGGAAATCAATTCTTACCATTTGCTTCGTTAGCTGGATTACCATTTATGTTTGTATTAATAACACCACTTGTAAGAGGAGATTTCTTCAGAGCATTTATAGTAGGTGTTATAGTTGTAGGAGCAGGGTTACTAATAGGAACAAATATGTCTCCATTATTTACAGAAGCAGCGCTAGCAGCTAAGTTCGCTATACCAGATGGAGCTAGAATGATATCAAGTATTGACTACGGTTCAAGCCCACTTCCATGGTTAATAGTTAAATTAACTGAATTTAAAACAATAGGAATAGGAGCATTAGTAGCTTCAACTGTTGGACTTATGTTATGGAATAGAAGTATGATTGTGAAAGAAGATCAAAAAAGCGAAGAAGTCAACAATTTAGAACAAGCTAATTAAATTTTGATTTTAATATAATATAGAAAATAAGCCTCTTTAGAATAGAGGCTTATTTTTTTAATGCTTTATAAATTTCATATTCAACAGATGAATTACACTTGCCACAGGCTGTTCCAGCCTTTGTACTTTTTCTAACTTCATTTATTCCGCTACATCCATTATTTAGAGCCTTCATAATATCATGATTAGAAACATTATAACAAGAACAAACTTTTTTAGGCTTATTTGAATTTACTATTTTATATTCTTTATATTTTTTTATTAGTTTACTGAACATAAATTTATCCCCTTAGAGTTTATTTAGACATTTAATTTTATACCCAATTATGCCTTCGCATATCAAATTAGATAAAATATAAATGCATAGAACTTATAATTCTGCTACATTTATAAATATATTCTATAAAAATATTATTAAATGGGAGGATAAACATGAAAGATAAAAATATTTTTGTTAATATTGTATATTTCGTTATAGGGGCACTGATAGTATTAGTTATGGGTGAGCTAAGTGAAATTTGTATAGATTTAAAACAAACTTCTTATGATTTTAGATATGACTATTTAGTAATGTTGGTAGAATTTGGGGGATACATGATTTTAGGTTTTTGGATAGGTATAAAAGATATTTATAATGAGTTTTATAAACATGGAAAATGGAAGTT
>NZ_JANKBY010000147.1:0-8564 GCF_024621905.1 Terrisporobacter muris | reverse complement strand
AAATAATTATTCTCTTTGTTTTCCATAAAAATTTATCAATAATGTTCCTTTTCCACTATGAGCGCCTATTATAGGACCTATTTTTGAATGTATAATTTCATCTACTTCAAACTCTTTTTTCAACATTTGTTCTAATAAAACAGCCTCATGCTCACAATCAGCATGAGAAATAATTATAGTATTATATTTATCTGGCAAGTAATTATCTTTCAATTTATTAATCATGTGATGTTCACAAGTTTTTGTTCCCCTTAACTTTTCTATTAACTGAAGTTTCCCATCATTATCCATATTAAGTAATGGTTTTATATTTAATGCAGTTCCAAAAGTAGCTGCAACTGAACTAATTCTTCCACCTCTTTTTAGATGAAATAAATCATCAACCTTATACCAATGACAAATATTTAATCTATTTCTTTCCACCCAATCATATAATTCTTCAATAGTTTTCCCATTTTCTTTTTCTTTAGCTGCTAAATAAACTAAAAGCCCTTCTCCTGAAGATGCGCACAATGAATCAATAGACATTATTTTTCTATCTGGATAATCTTCTTTTAAATTTAATATGGCTATTTCTGATGATCCATATGTGCCACTTAAGCCTGATGAAAAGCATATATAAAGAATATCCTTTCCTTCTTTTAATATTGGAGTAAAGTATTCTATAAATCTCACAGGTGTAATTTGAGTTGTTGTTATCGTTACTCCTTCTTCTGCCATCTTATAAAAAGATTTGCTATCTAATTCCCTTTCATCAGGATAATGTGAATATATTTCTCCATCCATTTCAAAATCCATGGGAATAACTTTAATTCCAAGAGAATCTATTACTTCTGGTGGTAAATCACTAGTAGCATCTGTGAATATTTCATACTCTGCCATATATTTTTCCTCCTTTTTTACAAATAAAGTATGTATGATTTCTAATTATATTGTAATTATAATAGTGTTTTATTCAATTTTCAATTATTCTGCATATAAAATAATTCATAGTAAATTAAGCATCATTAGATCTTTATACAACAACAAAGTAGAGGTATGCTTCCTCTCCTTTGTTGTTAGTAATCCTGCTAATTATAGAAATCTTACAAATGTACTTCCATCTAAAGACTGGATTGATGATAAATTCGGCGGATTACCTACTATATAAATAGTATATACTTTTTGACTTTTTAGCTCAGCTTTTAAAGCTAATACAGTATCATTTGTATCCGCAATATTTATTGTCACGTTATAAGCTCCTGAAGGTATCTGAGCGTAGTCAGTTGCATCCATAAATCCTATATCTTCAAAGATTAATCTTCCATCTATTAACATATCCACTCCTGGAGCATCTGGTGATAAATGTATGATCCTTACTCTACTTTCATTTACAGACAAATCATCTGCATTACCTTCTATATATGATACTAATTGAATGTCCTCAAAATTCCCTACAGCAGCTATAGTTACAACTTCTTTTTCTGGCACTTGAACATTTTGTGTAAGTGTAGGACTTCCCTTTTGTCCAGCTGGAAATACTTCCATTTTATATTCTCCCATTGGTAGTTGAACATATTCAGAAAACTCTTTAAAAGACAAGTTTTTAAAAGCAAGCCCTCCATTAACATAAATATCTACTGGAGGAGCATCTGGAGAAGCATTAAAAACTCTCACATAAGATACGTCCATATCATTTCTAATAAACATAAAATCGTCATCCCCCTATATAAAACAAATAATCAATAACCGTTTATATTACTAATTGTATGTTTAATATTTTTTTTTGCTACACGCAAAATATATTTGACAAAATATGTAAATTGTTATATTATAATATTAACAATAAGATAATTAACAATTATATTTTGAAGATATAAATAAGTCAGAAGGCTTTAACCTTCTGACTTTTTTGTTTTCAAATATTTTTAACCCTTAAATATAGTAATTAATTAACTTAAGTAGTTGTATTCTTACTTTCCCCGAGTATGAATTATAAGTTTAAAGATGGTTCTTTCCATCTTTTTTCTTTTTTTATATATTTTCAAATAAATCAATAATATCTTCTCTTGATAATTTTTTCAAAGATGTACTACTTTCTAAATTAGAATTGATGATATCTTCAATAAGTTCTTTTTTATTTTCCTGAAGAGCTATTACTTTTTCTTCTACAGTATCTTTGGAAATTAATTTAATAACATCTACTAAATTTTTTTGACCAATTCTATGAGCTCTGTCGCTTGCTTGATCTTCACTGGCTGGATTAAACCAAGGATCAAAATGAATTACCATAGATGCACTAGTTAAATTCAACCCTGTTCCACCAGCTTTTAATGATATTAAAAATACTCTCTTAGTATTACTGTCATTAAACTCTTCCACCAATTTTATTCTATCTTTTGCATCAGTCTTTCCATCCAAATAAGAATATGCAATAGTTTCTTCTTCTAATCTTTTTTCTATAATTTTAAGAACTTTTGTAAATTGAGAAAATACTAATATTTTTCTATCACTTTCTTGTTTAATAAGATTAATTAAAATTTCTAACTTAGAATTTTTTCCTTTATAATTTTTCACAATTATTTCAGGTGCAATACTAAGTTGTCTTAATTTTGTTAAATAAGAAAAAACAGTCATATTATCCTCATTATTTTCTAGTATTCTTCTTTTTATTAAATTTACAAATCCTCTATAGGCTCTTTTATGCTCCTTTTCTAATTCCACATAAAATTTCTGTTCTATTTTATCTGGAAGTTCATCAACAACTTCTTTTTTAGTTCTCCTAAGCATAAATGGTTTTATTAAATTTTTTAACTGACAATGATTTTTTTCATTATTAGCAAATATTTTTTCAAATTTCTTCTTATTATATAAATATCCCGGCATAACAAAATCAAAAATAGACCAAAGTTCCATAAGATTATTTTCTATCGGTGTTCCTGTTAAAGCAAATTTAACATCTGCATTTACTTCTTTAATAGCTTTTGTAATTATGGACTCTGGATTTTTAATGTTTTGAGCTTCATCTATTATGCAGTAATTAAAATTTATATTTTTATATTTTTCAATATCATTTTTATAAGTTCCATAGCTAGTTAAAACAACATCATATTCTTCGTGATTTTCTAATATTTTTTCCCTTTGAGACTTACTACCATAAGCTATTCCTAGTTTAATATCTGGTGTAAACTTTTCAAATTCACTCTTCCAATTAAAAATTAGAGATGTAGGAGTTATAACTATTGATTTTTTATCTTTTTGACAAAGTAAAAAAGATAAAGTTTGTACAGTTTTACCAAGTCCCATTTCATCTGCCAAAATACCACCAAAATTATAATTTGCTAAAGTATTGAAAAATTCAAACCCTTCCACTTGATAATCTCTAAGCTTTGCATTTAATTTATCTGGAACTTTCACATCTTTATTTAATTTATCATATTTTTTTATTACATTCTCTATATATTTCCTACCACTTATAAAAGTATCCCCTTCTGTCAACTTTTCTAAAAACATAGCTTTATTATTTGGTATTTTTATTTTTTGTAAATCTCCATAAACCCCTAGTATATCTATAAGTTGAAATACTTTCTCTAAATCATTATCTTTTAAATCAATATAGCTACCATTAGGCATAAGATGATACTTATATTTATCTTTATATGACTCATATATATTCCCATACTCATTTTTGTCTATACCTTCAATATGTAAACTTGCCCCTAAGTTTCCACCCCTAGATTGGCTTAAGTCAAATATTACAGTTGGATTTAGTATTATATCTTCCTCTGAAAATTCTTCTTTTCTTTTGTTCCTTAGCTTCTTTATTCCTTCAAGAACTGCTGCTACCATATGAGGACATACTTGAGGCCCCTTATTATTAAATACATTTTGACAATCACAACTAAGATTAGAAATTGTTCTATTTTCAGTATTTATATTCATCATAGCAGTATAGCTACGTCTATGATATTCATCAAAAACTGTTGCATAAAATGTAGCTTCTCTACCACTTACATTTACATAATCATTGCTTACATAATTTCTTTTATATGCTGCAAATCCACTATTGTATTTTAGTTTATCTGTATAAGTTCTTAATACTTCTCCAAGTTTATCTATTTCCATTTTTTCACCTTTTCTTTTATAATTTCTTATTTATTATAATTTCCAATAAATTAAATAAAACATAAACGCTTTATAATAAAAATATCATGAGGTAACCCCATGATATTTTTATGTTTATATAATTTAGATCTCTATATTTTTAACTAAATAACTTTTACTTTTAATAAACAACGTATCTTTTTACATATATTTTTATAAGAAAAATAACTACTAAAACTATAATATCATAATTTTATATATATGCGCAAAAAATCCCAACAATTTCTAACAACGTATTTCTTAGGATTTTTTATTTCTATTTATTTTCACAAATATCTAAATATCTGTTAACTTCATCTAATTGTAAATAATAAATATCTGTATTTTCTATTTCTTTAATAATCTCAGTAAAGATTTCTTTAGCTTTGAAATAACTTCTACTATTCATAAGAAGCTTGCCTTCATTTATTCTTATATTCAAATTATTCTCATATTCTTTTAAATTCTTCAAATAATTGTTACTTTCATTTTTTATTTTTTCTGCTACTTCTTTTATGATACTATCTTCACTATCAGTGTTATTTATATTTTGACATAAGTCTATAGCTTCTTGGAAGCTATTTTCTTTTTCAAGATTTATTACTTCTAACAATATTTCTGATTGCTTATACAAGGCCCTCGCTTCTTTGTCATCAGACTTCTTATCTACAGCTTTTTTAAATAAATCTTTTGCCTTAATAAATTCTTCATTAATTATTGCTTTTTTTCCTTCTTCCATATACTTATTAAAATAAGAATTATTAAAACTTGTTATTAATAAAAATATTATTCCTACTACTACTAATTTTTTCATCTTCTGTCACATCCTCTATTGCCAACAATTATAATTCTTTACTATATTACCATATAATTAAATGTTTTTATATTATATTTTCCATGTTGAAATCTACAATTTACTACTTTGGCTTTTTAACTAATGCCAATATACCTGCAACAATTAAAACCCCAGTTCCTATCCAAATCAATACTTCGCCACAACTAGCAAAAGAAATGTCCTTTATACAAAAATCTAATATATTTTTCATCTTTTGACACCTCCTCTTAGCTTATTATTAAAAATATTTTGAGTTATTTAATTGAAGATTGAAATCTCTAATATATACTATGAATTCTAAGATAAAAAAATGACACCTACATATTTTAGGTGTCATCAACTTTCATATATTATCAAAATCTTCATCGCTTGGCTCATATAATTCTTCCTTGTTTCTATAATGTCTATATTTTGACATTTCCTTATATATTTCTATTCTTCCTTCATTCATATCTCCAATTGGCTTGTGAGAAAGAAGACTATGACCTGGTGAGAAAGACATTATTTCTGCCAAATCAAATCTTTTCTTAGTTGTAAATCTTTGCTTTGGAATTCTTATTTCTCCAAGTTTAACAAAAGGAGATTTATCAGATTCCCATTCAATTGAAGCATCATTTATTGGTGTATCTATATCATTTATATAAAACTGTATCATAAAGTCAAATACTGCTTCTTCTTTATATAGATGCTTTTGCATATTTTCTGTAAGATAATTGTTTCCAAGTTTTTTTGGAAGTCTACTCTTGTATTTAGATTTAGGAATTATGCTATATTTAACTATTCTATTCCCAAACATATATGGAGTAGTACTATAATAGCTAATATCTAAAGGACTAGTATCATGCTTCATATTTTTCACAATATCAATAATTGCATTAATATTTTTATTTTTTATCAATTTAGCCACAAAAATTACTGGAGTGGATTTTATCGTATAGTATAAGGCATCATACATTAATTTTAAAGTGCCTATAGGCATAGTTTTCATACTAACGAAAAGAAAATCTTGAGTAAAATTTTCATCCTTTACACATTTTTCTCCATAAACATTTAGAAGTTTTATTGAAAATCCTCTAATATCTCTATATTTATCACTCTTTATCTTAGGATTTGAATTAGATACTCTTATAAAAGCTTTGTAATAGTCTCTATTAAAAATACCTTCTCTATACTGTAAAGGTAAATTTTTATCTACAATAAAATAAGCTTTTAAAAGTCCTAAACATTTAGGATGAGCATCTCTTTTTGTTAAACCTTTTGCATAATCCTTATCTAATTTTTCTTTTAATATAGATACTATTTTTAAACTTAACTCATTAGTGCTATATTTTCTCAATTATTTTGCTCCTTTGCTGTACTTGTAAATAATACTTATTATCCCAATAAAACAAAAGAATAATTCCAAAAGTTCGCTTAAATCATATAGTCATCAATATATCCTCATTATCACTTGTGATAGATACATTACTCAATAATTTACTTTTTTATTACTCAGTTATTGCACACTTATTTAATTTAGTTTCACTCTTAAAAGAATTGACCTTTAATTTTCTTATATATATTACTATTCCAACTAAAGTAATAATTTCTGTTGTAGGTACAACAAACCATAAACTACTTCCTCCAAGTACCACTGGTAAACTTAATACAAGAATTATGTTTAGTAAAAATCCTCTTATAGCCGATATAAGTATAGATGGCTTTTCTTTTCCCACAGATTGAAAGTAGTTACAAAATAGTATATTAATATTCATAATACAAAAAGCACTTAAATAAGCTCTCACTGCTGGTACTCCCATGGAAATAATCTGGTCATTAGCTTTTACAAAAGCATAAATTACTTCTTCTGTGAACATAAATACTACTGCAAATAATAAACATCCTATTGAAATAGTAGTAAACATGGCATATTTTAAAACTGTCTTTACACGTTTGCTTTCTTTAGCTCCATAATTGGTTGCTATTATTGGTTGACTTGCTTGAGCTACACCATTAAATAAAGCCATTCCTACTATTACACAGTTAGATATTATCCCATAAACTACTATTCCCACATCACCTATATATTTTAAAATTTGAATATTAAATATAAATATTACAAATCCACTGGCAGCTTCCATTAAAAAGCTAGATCCACCGCAGCCTATTATCTTTTTTATCATCTTAATTGACGCATATGTTGGATATACTTTTATTCTATTTTTCTTTGATATAAAATGAGTTAAAAGAACTGCCACTGTTGTTAAACTTCCTATAACAGTTGCTAAAGCTGCTCCTACCATTCCCATATTCATAGGGAAAACAAAAATATAATCTAATACTATATTCAATCCAGCTCCTATAATCACTGATATCATAGCTAATTGGGGAGCCTTTTTATTACGAATTATTGGTGATAAAAAATTAGTTGCTATAAATACTGGTGTGAATAAAGTTATACACCTTCCATATTCTAAAACCAAGCCTATACTATTTTCATTTGCTCCAAGGAAGTAAGATATCTGCTCTAGAAATACATTTGTAAATATCGTAAGTATTAGTCCTATTATTGTCACCGCTATCAAGCTAGAAATAAAGTATTTATCTGATTTTTCTTTATTTCCTATACCATCTTCCATGGATATTAGTATTCCTCCACCAAGTCCAAACATAAGCCCTATACCATTATATATAGCAAAGAAAGGCAAGAAAATATTCAATGCAGAAATCCCTGCCGCTCCAACACCTTGTCCAATTATAAGAGTATCTACTAATATATAAATTGATGTTACAAGAGTAGAGCATATTGAAGGTATTAGATAATGATAAAAAACTTTCTTCTCATCATCTTTTAATAAATTTAATTTTTCCATTATAAGTCCTCCTATTCTTCTCAATATAAAAAAGCCAAATAAGCACGCTAAGTGCACTTATTTGGCTTACTACTTTTATTTTATTTTTTGAACCATTAATTTTTTGCACCGCGATTATAAATTAAATATAATACGCCACTATAATGGCTCTTTTTACTATGATTATTCTATTATATTAAATTAGCAAAGTCAACCTAATTTATTCCTGTATGTAATAAAAAAACATGAAGTTATTCCTTACTTAGAAAACCTTCATGACTCTAATTCCTTAGAGCTTTTATTTTTGATGAAGTGTTAAATCCTATAGCCAGTGGTAAAAATGCTGACATTGGAATAAATATAAATCCTAAATCGACATTATTGATAATGCAAAAAATTATATATGCCATTATACTTACAAGAACTAACTTCAAAAATACAAATAAATCCCCAGCCAGTAAAAATGCTTGTTGTTGTTTCTTTTTATTTTTTATATCTCCTATACCCCATAAAGATGGATTTAAAAATATAATAGTAAACACTATATATATTCCATAAGATATAGCTAATTTCCAAAGTATACTAGTTTTTGCTCCCATACCACCTATTTTACCTGAAATTCCAAAAGATATCGCTACTTCTTGTGGAATTTTGCCCCACATGACCGCCACATAAATTGATATTGCAATTAGTGTAAATACTGTAAGTCCTTCAATCATTCTCTGCTTTTGTGTGAAAGCCATCTTCATATTTTCATCTCCCCCAATTTTTTAACA
>NZ_JANKBY010000146.1:0-8609 GCF_024621905.1 Terrisporobacter muris | reverse complement strand
ATTCTTAAAATAAGAGTTTTCATTGGAAGTGTTAAACTTTATTTATTATTAATCATTTCTGTAAAATAACTTTCTGAAAAACTAGATATTTGTGCAAGTGAAAGATTTAATAATGACCAATAAATTTTAAACTTTTTAGATTTACGCTCTACTACAGCCCATCCTTTTCGCTGATAAGCATCTATATATTCTCTTTCTTGATTTTTATTTACTCTTATTGTTTTATATTCATAATCAACAGATTTATTACTTTTCATATATATTTACCATTCCTTTTCTATAAGTGATTTATTAACTTAATTATGACAATCTTATATTGCTGTTTTTTAAAAGAAATGTTTAAGAATTATTAATTTATTAATTAAAGTAATCTATTTGTTTCATACAATGCTCAAAGTTTCTTTGCAACCTAGTTAATTCTACATTATTCATAATTTTACGATTACGTTTTAATCTTATAAATGAGTTTCCTTTTTCTGAAATAATGCTAGAATTTATATCAGTTTCCCAACCGAAATTATTATATCTATCTATATACATAGAAACCTTGCTACTATCCACTTGAATTTCTTTATATTCATATCCTATATAACTCTTTTTTTATTCTCCATATCCATTTTATAAAACATCATCTACTTCATTTAACATATTAATAGGGAACTTAATAGTAAATGTTGTCCCTTCATTTAATTTACTTTCTACCTCTATGCTTCCATCATGAATTTCTAAAATTCGTTTTACTAATGCTAAACCTAACCCATTTCCTTCCATAGAGTGAGATGTATCTCCTTGATAAAATTTATCAAAAATATGTTTTATAGTTTCCTCACTCATTCCACAACCATTATCATGTATGCATACAACAACTTCACTCTTAGTGCAATATTGACTTAATATTATTTTTCCTCCATTTGGAGTAAATTTGATGGAATTAGATATTAAATTTATCCATACTAGTTCCATAAGATTTTCATCAAAATTTACAATAAGTCTATCTTCCATATCTAGTTCAATTTCAATATATTTTTCTTCCCAAATATATTCATATTTAAATATACATTCAGATAGTTGCCTATATAAATCATAATTTTCATAAGTTGGATAAATATGTTATTTTTCTAACTTATTTATTTTAAGCATATCATTAATTAAAGTAGACAATCTAGTTGATGATTGATTAATTATCGATACATACTCTTGCCTAACCTCTTCATCTAAATTAGTTTTTTTTAATATTTCTGTACTATTTTTAATAATAGAAATAGGTGTTTTGATCTCATGGGAAATATTTGAGAAAAAATCAGTTTTTAAAGTTTCAATACTACCGAGTTCTTCTACCATTTTGTTAAAATCCATAATCATAATATCTAAATAATCTAATTTATCATTTGTATGAAGAGATTCAATATAAACTGAAAAATGCGTATTTCTTACTGGATAATTAGTCTTTTTATCATTTTAATACCGCCTTATATCCAATTCCTCTTACTGTTTTTATTTCAAAACTATCACAGTTAGAAAACTTATCTCTAAGCTTCGTAATATATACATCTGCTGCACGCAAATTACTATCACTATCTAATCCCCAAAATTCATCCATTAATTGTGCTCTTGAAAATGTCTTATTTGGATAAGATAATAGTTTATATATAATATTAAATTCCCTTGTAGTAATTGGTATCTCTTCATCACATACTATGCACTCATAGCATCAGCATCTAAAACTAAGTTTCCTACATTAATATGTCTATTTATCTCTATATTTGCGCGTCTACATAAGGCATTAATTCTTAATACTAATTCATCTAATTCGATTGGCTTTACCATATAATCATCTATACCTATGTGGAAGTTTTAGTTGAAGCAGGAATAAAAAAAGCAGATACTTTAGTTTGTGCCACAAATAATGATAATACAAATATAATGATTTCAGAAATTGGAAAGGAAATTTTTAACGTGGAAAATGTAGTGAGTAGATTATATGATACAGAAAAAGAAATTGTTTACAAGGATTTTGATATAAATATAATTTATCCAACTAAATTAACTATTAATGAATTTGAAAAATTACTCGGAAAAATGAAAACACAGTATATAGAAGATAGAAAGGTAATATAAAGAAAAATTAATGAGGAGATAAGAAAATGAATATATTAATTGTTGGTGGAAGAGATACTACAGAATATTTATTAAATTCATTAAGTAATAAATCTCATAATATAACTTTTATACATGATGATTATGATTATTGCAAAAATATATCAAGAAAATATGATGTAACAGTAATTTGTGGTGATGGTAGTAAACCTTATATATTAGAAGAAGCAAAGATAAATAAAAATAATGTTGTTATTGCAATGACAAGCAGCGATAGTGATAATTTAGTTATATGCCAACTTGCGAAGAAAGTATATGGTATAAAAAAAGCTTTTGCTACAGTTTGCAATCCCAAAAATGTGGAAGTTTTCAAAAAATTAGGTATAGATACAGCCATAAGCGCAACTTATGTTGTAGCAGAGATGATTGAACAAGTTACAACAGTAAATGAAATTTATAATTTTATGCCTATTGAAGATGGATCAATATCTATAATTGAAGTAGTAGTAAAAGAAAAGTACCATATAAGTAATAAGTTACTAAAAGATATAGAATTTTCACAAGATGCTATTATAGGATGTATTATTAGAGGCAAACAAAGTATAATCCCAAATGGGAATACAAAAATATTACCTCATGATAAGCTTATTATATTGTCACCACCTAATTTACAAAATACAATTTTGAACAATGTGGTTAGAGGTGCATAAAATGAAAAGCAAATTATCAAATAATATAATTATATCTTATATAGGTGTATTTTTAATTATAATAGGTGTTATAAACTTAATTCCATTATTAGTTTTAGTTGCATATCCTGAAGAATTTATTTATGGAAAGTATTTCTTTATCCCAGGAGTACTTTCCATGATTTTAGGGTTAATAATTAAAAAACTTATTCCGATTAATAAAAATAAAAAATTATCAGTGGGAGAAGATGCTGTAATAGTAACTTTAACATGGATATTAGCTATATTTATATCAGCCATGCCTTTTTACTTAAGTGATATGCTAAATTTTACTCAAAGTATTTTTGAAGCTGTCAGTGGATGGACAACTACTGGTCTTTCTGTGGTAGATGTGGATAATTGTCCTAAAATTTATCTGATTCACAGGAGTATAATGAACTTTTTTGGAGGCGTGGGGATTGTACTTGTAATGGTATCAGCTCTTTCTGCAACTTTTGGAATGAGTTTATATAATTGCGAAGGTCATTTAGATAATTTACTACCTAACTTATTAAAATCATCCAGATTGATATTATCAATATATAGTGGCTATGTTATATCAGGTATAGTGTTATATTGTATTTTTGGAATGCCTTTATTTGATGCTATAAATAATTCTATTGCAGCTTTATCAACAGGAGGTTTTGGTGTAAGAAGTGAAAGTATAGGAGCATACAATAGTTTTTCCATAGAGCTTGTAACTATTATTTTAATGTTACTTGGAACAACAAATTTTGCTGCTCATTTACTTTTAATAAAGGGTAAATTTAAGAAATTCTTTCAATTGGGAGAAATTAAATTTATGTTTTTTATTTTAGGTATATGTGTACCTTTAGTTGGATTTTTCTCTTTGAGCTACCTATATGGAAATGTATATATAGGTCTTAGAAGGTCTATGTTTGAACTTATATCTGCGCTTACAACTACAGGGTTTTCTACGGTAACTTATAATGATTGGAATGGTTTTGCCATATTTATTATGATAATACTTATGATAATTGGTGGTGGAGCAGGATCTACTGCAGGAGGAATTAAGTTATATAGAGTTTATATATTATGTAGAAATTGTATATGGAATATAAAAAGTAAATTTGCTTCACCTCATTTGGTGAATGAGGATTATGTATACAAGCCTGAGGGGAAAGTATATATAAAAGATAGTGATAGAAAAGATATATCTAATTATGCATTTATGTATATGACTATATATGTGATAGGTGTATCCATAATGTTATTAAATAATTATTCACTTCAAGACTCCTTATTTGAATTTGCATCTGCCTTAGGTACAGTGGGATTATCAGTAGGAGTAACATCACCAATGGCACCAGCTATTATATTATGGACAGAAATATTTGGTATGCTATTTGGACGTCTTGAAATTTGGGTTATAATAATTGCTGTCATTAAAATTTTAAATAATATGAAAAGAGAAAAAATAGAATATAATTTTTAATATGTATTTATAATCTGAATAAATTTCTTATAGAAGGGGATGATTTGCAATGTATTTTTATGAAGATTTGGCAATATCAATGAAAAAACTAAGTAAAAGAGGAGTTTTATCTTATAGTAAAAGATAAAGATATAGCAAATACAATGACAATTTCTTGGGGGTATATGGTATACAGCTACAATATGTGAAATACATTGACTTTGTAGATAAAGAAAAATTTCCAGCATAACTGTAAAAGTATTATCTTATGGAGATTATAAAAGATAAAAAAGCAGTGATTTTCACTGCTTTTTAGTGATGCTCCAAATTACTTCTATAAGAGTTCATCACACCTTTAAAAAGATGAGGAACAGTTGGTGGTGTCCAAGTTATGGCATTGGCACCAGCTCTTATAGTTTCTCGTATGGTTTCGTCACTTGGTCCACCAGTTGCTATAATAGGAAACTTAGGATATTCTTTTCTTATTTTAGCAACTATTTTTGGAGTATCTTTTGATGCAGATACATTTAATATGCTAGCACCTGCATTTATTCTTTCTACTATATCCGTATCCTCACTTATGACACTAACAACCACTGGAATATCCAAAGCATCAGACAAACTTTTTAGGGTTTCGTTAGATGTTGGTGCATTTACAACAACGCCTATAGCACCTTGTATTTCAGCGTTTGTACCCAACATAACAGAACGAAGACCTTTTGTAAGACCACCACCGACCCCAGCAAATACGGGTATATCAGCAGCTAAAAGTAAAGCTTGAGTAATTACTGGTTGAGGTGTAAAAGGATAAACTGCTAAAATTGCATCTGCATTTACATTTCTTATGATTGCTAAATCTGTTGTATATACTAAGGACTTAATTCTTTTACCAAAGACATTAATTCCACTACATTCTCTGATGACTTCTGGGACACGAAGAAAAGATTTTCGAAGAGTTCCATCAATGGCTGTTGGCATCTCTTTCATATAATAAACCTCCAATTCAAAAAAGGATATTTTAAACAAAAATTATAATTTCTTATTTAATATCTCCAATGAGATTAATTTCTATGTAGAATAAGGCTTATTAAAATCTTTACATTAATAAATAAAAGTATTTGACAGAAAATAATCTAGTGTATATAATCAATTTGAATAAGATTACATTATAAGGAGTAGTACTAATGGTAAATTTAGATTTAATACATAACCGTAAAAGTGTTAGAAAATTTAAAAGTACTGAAATACCAAGAGAAGATATTTTAGAACTAATTAAAGCAGGAACAGAAGCTCCATCACCAAAACATCAGCAAAATTGGCATTTTGTTGTATTACAAAATAGAGATATAATAAATGAAATGGCAGAGATAGTAACTAAAAGTCATGAAAATATAGGGTCACTTGCTAAAAATGAAAAGGATTTTAAAAAGCATATGAGTGTGATTAAATATTATACCAGCTTTAAAAATGCTCCAGTAGTTATCTTAGTTTATGCTTGTGAATATGATATGATAGAATATAAAATTTTAAAAGAAAATGATGCCCCTAAGGAAGTCTTAGATGTATTAGTGTCACCTCAATCAGGAGCACAAGGTATAGGAGCAGCAGTGGAAAATATATTATTAGCTGCAACTGAAATGGGTTATGGAAGTTGTTATATGACAGGTCCAACACATGCTAAAACAGAAATAGAAAATCTTATAGGATTCAATAAGGAAGGCTACGAACTAATGTCAATGATATCAATAGGAGTGCCAGACGAAAATACTCCACCTAAGCCACCTCGTAAGCCATTAGAAGATGTAGTTACATTTATAGATTAATAAAAAATTAGCTGTGCTCGAGGCACAAAGTTGTAAATTAAAAACAGTAGATTTGCATATGCAAATCTACTGTTTTTAATTATTCTTCTTCAGCATTAATATTATATTTTTTTACTTTTCTATAAAGTGTGGCTATTCCAATGTTTAATGCCTTTGCAACTTGTTTCATTTCTTGTGTATTACTTCCGTATTTTTTTATTGCTTTTTCAATTTCTTGTTTTTCCAATTCTTCAACAGTTCGAATTTCCTCTTTGTACATTTCATCTAATTTATAAGAAATTAAGTTAGACATACTACTGATAAATTCGCATAATTCTTGATCCTTAGATAAAATTTTATTTTTGTCTTCCTCTGTGAAAGCTGCGATACCAAGTATTCCGATATTGTGATTGCCAAGTCTTATAGGAGTACAAATGTCAGCTAACTCTTTGCAATCTTTGCTATGGATACAATCTTTGCAACTATGTTCTATTTCCCGATTGATAATGTAAGATTCTCCAGATATTAATACATTAGAATAAGCAGATTTATCAGATATTTTTTCATCAATTTTATCTTTAAAAATTCCTGTGCCGGCTATTCTTACTAAATCTTTTGACACTACAGTAACATCTACATCAAGTACGGTTGAAATGTTTTGGCAAACGCTTTGTATATAATTTTTTATATCAATTAATTTCAAAATTTAACCTCCCAACATATTTTATTTTAAAAGATGTGGTTTATTTAAGTATACCATATTATTATTGTTAATTTTTATCAATTTTAATATTTTAAAACAGGTAAAATTTTGAAATATAGAAAGAAATTATCAAAATGATAATAAAATGCTTGTGTTATCAAAATGATAATGCTACAATAATATTATCATTTTGATAATTAAAATGTTGGGAGGAATAAAAATGATATATAAAGATGGATTGGAGTTAATAGGTAACACACCTATTATATCTTTAGATAAAATAGGATATGAAAATGTATATGTGAAATTGGAAAAATATAATCCAGGAGGAAGTATAAAAGATAGAATAGCACTCTCCATGATTGAAGGAGCAGAGAGAAGAGGAGTATTAAAAGAAGGTAGTGTATTGGTTGAGGCTACAAGTGGAAATACAGGTATAGGTATTGCCATGGCAGGAAATCTAAAAGGATATAAAGTTGTGATTATAATGCCAGAAACTATGAGCATTGAAAGAAGACAGTTGGTAAAGGCTTTTGGAGCAGAACTTATTTTGACTGAAGGATCAAAGGGAATGAATGGTTCCATAGAGAAATTGAAAGAATTATTAAAAGAAAATGAAAATTATATAAATCTTGGACAGTTTGAAAATGAAGACAATCCAAAAGTGCATTATGATATTACAGGACCAGAAATATATAAAGAAGTATCAGATGTAAATGTGATAATAGCAGGAATTGGTTCTGGTGGAACTATAAGTGGTATTGGAAAGTTTTTAAAAGAAAAAGATGAAAATATAGAAGTGGTAGGTATAGAACCAAAATCATCACCATTGATTACTGAAAAAAAGGCAGGTCCACATAAAATCCAAGGAATAGGTGCAAACTTTATACCTAAAAACTATGATGAAAATATAGTAGATAAGGTAATAACAGTAAGTGACGAAGATGCTTTTAATATTGTTAGATTACTTGCAAATAAATTGGGAGTATTAGTGGGTATATCTTCTGGTGCAAATGTATTTGGTGCAATAGAAATTTCTAAAAAGTATCCTGATAAAAAGATAGTAACTATTGCTCCAGATGGAGTAGATAAATACATGTCCATGGGAATTTTTTAAGGAGGGGGTAGACTATGCTTTTTCAACATATGAGAGCAGATATAAATTTTATAATGGAAAATGATCCAGCAGCCAGAAATAAGATAGAAGTATTTTTGTTATATCCTTCTGTTCACTCTCTTATAATGTATAGGATATCTCACTTCTTTTATACAAAGAAAAGATTTTTTATTGCTAGATTAATTTCTCAGACTAGTAGATTTTTTACTGGAATAGAAATTCATCCAGGAGCACAAATAGGTATGGGTACACTTATAGATCATGGAAGTGGAGTAGTTATAGGAGAGACCTCCATAATTGGAGATAGAGTTACTATATATCAAGGGGCCACTATAGGTGCAACAGGAAATGAAAAAGAATTTAAAAGACATCCTACACTAGGGGATGATATTGTAGTTGGATCTGGAGCAAAAATATTGGGTCCGATTAATATAGGGAATCATTGTAAAATAGGAGCTAATTCAGTAGTTTTAAGAGATATGCCATCAAATAGTACGGCTGTAGGTATTCCTGCAAAAATTAAGTATAACACATGCAATATGGATAAAGAAGAAATAGACAATGTTATATATTTTATATAAATAAGAGAGGTTAACACCTCTTTTTTTCATGTAAAAAAGAAATTGAGCAATCTAAAATTAAATGATTCAAATGAAAAAATAATATTAAAAACTTATTCAAAACATACATTAATTTAATTTTAGAAGGTTCCGAGGAATATAGAGCA
>NZ_JANKBY010000145.1:0-8674 GCF_024621905.1 Terrisporobacter muris | reverse complement strand
ATCTTAAAACTACTAATAAATATATTTTTATATTTGCATAATCATAAATTTAAAATAAAGGATGATAAAAAATGACAGAACAAAATTTAAACTTGATTAATGAGGTTAAAAGAAGAAGAACCTTCGCAATCATTTCACATCCCGATGCAGGAAAAACTACATTAACTGAAAAGTTTCTATTATATGGTGGAGCCATTCGTGAAGCCGGTTCAGTTAAATCAAGAAGATCTCAAAAACATGCAGTATCTGACTGGATGGAGATAGAGAAACAAAGAGGTATCTCTGTTGCATCAAGTGTTCTTCAATTTGAATATGATAACTTTTGTATAAATATTCTTGATACTCCTGGTCATCAAGATTTCAGTGAAGACACTTATAGAACTCTTATGGCTGCAGACTCTGCAGTAATGGTTATCGACTCTGCTAAAGGGGTTGAGGCACAAACAAAGAAATTATTCCATGTTTGTAAAATGAGAGGAATTCCAATATTCACATTTATAAATAAAATGGACCGTCAAGGTAAAGACCCATTTGAATTACTTGAAGATATTGAAAATGTTCTAGGAATTCGTTCTTGTCCAGTAAACTGGCCAATTGGTTCTGGTAAAGAATTCAAAGGTGTATTTAATCGTCATAAAAATCAAGTTGAAGTATTTGATGATGGTAACCATGGACAAGCTATTGCCAGCTGTATAACTGGTGATCCATCTGATGAGAAGTTCACTGATTTATTAGGTCATGACCTTCACGAAAAACTATTAGAAGATATTGAACTTTTAGATATTGCTGGGGATAATTTTGACTTAGAAACAATATTAAAGGGTGAATTAACACCAGTATTCTTCGGAAGTGCCCTTACTAACTTTGGTGTGGAGCCATTTTTGGAATCGTTCCTAGATATAACAACACCACCAACTGCTCGTAAAAGTAATTTAGGTGAAATTGATCCTACCTCTGATAACTTCTCAGGATTTATATTTAAAATCCAAGCTAATATGGATAAAAATCACAGAGATAGAATCGCATTCTTAAGAATTTGCTCTGGTGAATTCGAAAAAGGTATGACAGTAAACCATGTTCAAAGAGGTAAAAAAATTAAACTTTCACAACCTCAACAGTTCGTGGCTCAAGACCGTGTAATGATTGATAAAGCATATCCAGGTGACATCATTGGTATACACGATCCAGGAATATTTAATATTGGTGATACATTAAGTGCAAAACAATCAAACTTACAATACACTGGTATACCACAATTTGCTCCTGAACACTTTATGAAAGTATCTACAAAGAATGCTCTTAAGAGAAAGCAATTTGTAAAAGGTGTTACTCAATTATCAGAAGAAGGTGCTATACAAGTATTCAAACAACCTAATGGTGGTATGGAAGAACTTATCGTTGGAGTTGTTGGTGTACTTCAGTTCGAAGTTTTAGAATATCGTCTAAAACAAGAATATGGTGTTGATGTAATGATGTATCCACTACCTTACGCCCATCTACGTTGGGTTGAAAATGATCTTTCTAAATTTGGTAAGCTTTCAATGCCAATGGATACATTACTAGTTGAAGATAAAAATAGAAATCCAGTAGTATTATTCGCAAATGAATGGTCTGTTAGAACTCTAGCTGAAAGAAATGAAGGTTTAGTTTTAAGAGAAACTTCTTTATAGAAAATTCGCTTTGTACGCTGACCAAGTCACAAAGCTAGAAATAAAAAAATATCCCTTAAGTTTATGCTTTATAAACAAAGGGATATTTTTTTATATTTACATTGATTTTTTTTTAGTTAAATTTGATACCACTGTCTTTGTAATTATCCATAATATTAAAGTAACTATTATAGATATAGTTCCTATCTTCACATCATAAGCCATAGCTAAAATACCTGCCAATAAACAAAAAATCCAACTTATAGGGCTATATCTAAATTCTGAATATTTCATATCGTGAAGTTTATCATATGCATATACCCCTAATCCAAATAGTATAAATACTACTCCTATTACGGTTCTTACAATTTCAACTGTATCCATAATATCCTCCCCTTAATTCTTATATTTAATTACTTATTTAAATAGTATCATAATTATTCCAGACTTATATAAGTCATGTGCACTTCCGTAATAACTAGATGATAAATCGTTTTAAATTATCAATAGAAATAACTTCATCTAGGTACTTATTACCTATTTTTAAAACCTTATTAAACAAGAACTCACTTAAGCCAGTTTGAGGTAAATCCCAAGGTCTATTATAATGACTAATATTCCAATTTTGTAACAATGCTTTATCTCTGTAATTTTCACAATTAGTTATAACTGAATTTGCTGCTTGTTTTTTAGACACTCTTCTTTCCAAATAGTATTTACTAGCACTTCTAACTCCACTATGAATTATTGCAAAAACTTGAGATATTGAAAAATCATTTAATAATTCTTTCATTATAAGTAATGTTTTATCACCAGGATTAAATTCAAAATTCACTTTTTCCATTTGATAATTTAAATATTCTAAACATTCCTGTAATGCAATTTCCTTCCACATATTATATGCTTCCTCTATATCTATTTCTAAATTAGGATTTTTTATTTTATATAATGTATCACTTTTATCTTTATCATATTTGATATTCATATTATATTTTACTCTACTTAGATAAAATGTTTTTGGAAATTCGTCATTATCCTCAAAAGCTGTTATATCAGAGTATATATATGGAGATATAATTCTTTCACGAAATAAATATCTAGGTATTTCTACATCTAAGTCATTTGGCATAATATAAATATCAGTTTCATCTAATGAGTTTAAGTGCGAAGTATCTTCACTTAAGCAATATTTAACTAAAGTACCTAAGTATACTCTTTGCTTAAAACTTAAACTTTCTATATCTATTAGAGTATATCTACTTGGATTATATAAATCTATTATTTTTTCCCTTTTTTCTTCATTTATACGTTTTCTAATCATAATACAAGTATCACAGTTGCAGTTAGGTGTATTTTCATGACCACAAACAATACAGTAGGGTTTATTTAGATTATATCCATACAATGATTTTGACTCTCTTTTCTTAAACATATTACTTTCACAATGAACACAAAATTCATCCTCCAACTCTTCTGGTGGAAAATAGTTATAAAGAACTGATGGCGTAACATCTACATTATACTCTTTTACTAATTCCTTTACTGTTTTTTCACCTTCATAATATGAATTAATTAAATCATCTAATTCTTCTTCATTTAAATGCTGTAATTTTTCATGTATTTTTAGCAACTTCCCCACTCCCCTTTATTAAGCCCTAATTATCTTTATTCTATTATCCCATTAGGTATATTTTAACATAAAAATAAGTACCTTTCGAATAGGTACTTATTTTTATTTTATAAATTTACATTAAAATCTAAAGTTCACTAAATTATATAAAGGAATAAGCCTCTTAGCCAAGCAGTTTCAATGGGTTGACTTGCTATCCTTTTAAAACTCTTCTATCGCTTCTCTTCTTATATTAATTTTTCTTTGGATATCTTCATATACTGATTTCAAACATTGGCTATCTATATCAGACAGTGAATGGTATTCAACATCAATATTCCACTGTATTTTTACACATTCACTAATATTTACACTGCTCGTAACTTCACAATATTTTTTTATATTAGCTCTAGTATCTATATCTAAAACTGAATTAAGTTCTAAACTTCTATTAATATTTGTTCTTTTTAATCCTTGTATAAATCTTTCATTGAATATAGTGTCACTTATAATGGAATTATCTGTGAAATACCATATTAACTTGTCTATAAAATCTGTATTTTTTAGACTTTCACTTAAGTCCATTTTTTCAAAAACACTCTCTATTTTATCTTCCTGTACGTTTACACCTTTTATATTGATATCATTATCACCATCAAATATTGACTTGAATTTAGCCTTTGCTGCTATCTTTTTATCTGTTGCAGTAGCTATTTTTCTTGTGCATGTAATTTTTTCAACTCCCAAAGCTTTTAATATCATTGTAGCCTCATTAAATATGCTATCCGTAATATATTTATCAAAATCATTTGCTGGAACTAAATGCTCTCCTATATTTCTATTTAACACATAAACTTCATTTCCATTAATCATTTTTCCTGTAATCAGTTGTGCATATATGTCGTTTCTCTTTCTAGAAGGTATATTCCATATAAATAAATTTTTCTTTTGAGTTCCAACAGTTTCATCTGTAGAAGTTTGTCCTTTTAATTTATATATAATTGTTTTATCACTTTTGCCTTTTTTATTATTTAATTCAGTCATATACTTTTCTATAGCTTTACCTAAAACTCCTACAGTAATCATAATTGCACCTGCATCGTCTACTAGTCCCAAAGCTGGGATTATATCTGGGATTATATCTGCTGGATTAAATACATATATTAAAGATGCTAAAGCTACTATCTTACTCTTCCACTCTGCTTTTGGATCTTTTAAGAGTTTATACATAGCTTCAATATACTTTACTACCTTTTCTAAAGGAGTTCCTTTTATCTTTTCATATATTTTGGATTCATTTTTTAATATATCTTCTAAATCATCTTCTGTATATTTATTGTCTTGTAAAGTATCTTTTATTTTTTTATATTCACTTTCTTTGATTATATGAGTATCACAATAGGGGCATATTATTAAATCAGCCTTACTTATTTCAAACTTTTCATTACATCCTGGACATATATATTTCATTTTTACTCTCCCAATAAATAATTGCTATTATATTTTGCTTTTCTTATTTCTATTTGATGGTTATACCTTTATGTATATTTATATTAACAAACTTGACCAGATGTCAAGGTTCTTGACAGAATGCTCTAATAGGGCACTGTGTGCATTTAGGATTTGCTGTACATACTTCTCCATATCCTTCCGCACAATAATTCCATACCAATGAATCAATTAGAGCCATTGATAGCCCTGTATTTTTCGAGATCCTTAAAACCGTTTCATAAACCTCTCTCATAGATGCAGGAGAGTGGTTACCTTTTCCCATACGATTACCACCGAAAAAACGGCACAAATGAACATCCGGTTTTGCACCATCTATTCCAACATTACGTAGATATTCCCAAGCTAATGGTTCTCCCACATTATGTAACTTATATTTAGAATTATATGCCGATAAACTTTTTACGACTTCATAGACAGGTGCTGATGTAACAAACGCATCCATACTACCATAATCTTGCTCTATCTTTTCCATTGTTTCTATGTTCTTATTGATATTTCGCATCTGTGAGGCAATATTTCGATTTCCACATTTTATTCGACATATTTCATTTGCAAAAAAATCACCATCTGTTGATTTCACTCTATCCACATCGTAATTATAGAAAATAGAATCTATTTCTGAAAGATGTGGTACTATCCTACTCCAAGGGCGTTGATTACTCAATAAAGAATATATTAAACCTTGCAAGTGGTCTGATAACGAGTATTCCTTGCCCTTCTTTCGTGCTATAACATTTTCTTCAACAGTACTTTCATATATTTGCTTATTCGACAACCACTCTCTGATAATGTAAATCCACTCAAAATTTTCCTTTTCTTTAACTTCTCCTTGAACATAAACACAGTTATATGTTTTAGCTATTAATTCGCACAATCTAGCCAAATACTGAAGATTACACTGATACACTACATCTGGGGAAGGATGTACCATACACTCATCTCCCCAACGATCTTTATTTTTCTCAAATTCTCGAATTTCCTTAATTAAAGCGTCTCGTTCTCTTATTAGACCTTCATAACTTTTATCTTCCAAAGATTCCATATATGATTCTAGACTAATCATCATAAGCCTCCCCCTCCCTTTTTACATATGTTAATTCTATATTGTTTTTAATCATATTCTACAAATAAATTCAACTCATCTAAACATTTTTTATAATTTGGAAACTTATTAGCCCTTAAAGCAAATTTTCTGTTATGTTCTCCAAAATCCTAATAAATAGTTTCATGATACACTACTGATGAAAAATTATACTCTGGACCTTTTTCAGAGTTTTAAGCAATTCTATTATTATCTTTCTTGATTATAATTATTATATCATAATGTTATCAAAGGGTAGATTTCTCTACATACTTATTCCATCATTTTAGTATATTTATACATTAACTTCGCAAAATAAATACTGAGGTGATTATATGAAAAAAATATTAAAAATCATTATGGTTTCACTCTGTATTCTTACAGTCAGCGCACCCAATATACTTGCATCAAGTAAGTCAAATGAGTTAAGCACAAAACAATACACTAAGACTTTGAAAACCTATATAAAAAAGGATAAATTTGATACTTTAGATAAATATCCAACTGTCTTAAATCCTATAAAATTACATAAAGCAGAAAAAGTTGGTGTAGACTATGGCTACATTGAACCAACTTTAAAAAAAATCAAGGAAAACAAGAAAAAAACTCAATCTCTTATTTCTTTTTTAGAAAATAACTCAACAAATAATAAAGAGATTAATATATTAGCCAAAGATATGTTGTCCATGTTAAATGATATGAACGATAATTTAGATAAAGCTTATAATGAATTTAAAAATCAGTATAAAAAAGATATTTCTGAATGTGATAAACTAGATAACCTTCAATCTAAACCTACTTATTTTGGTTTTAAAAATAAATTATGTGCTTATGACTATATAAATAAATACAACGACCGAGTTGATAAAGTAATGAAAATTTACAATCAAATAAAGAAAGTATCATAGTACTACAAAAAGCCTGGAGAATTGAACTCCAGGCTTTCATATTTATTTTCAAAATAAAATCACTATAATAATTGTGACTGTAGGTAAGTTTGTTTTACCCAAACCTCTCTACAACCATAAATTAAAGTTTCATTATCTATATCAAATCCCTATGATACTTCTTTCGTATTTGTATTACTAAATTCCGTATCTGTTTCTATATAATTTTCAAGTACTCTATATTTATCTAAAAAATCATCAGTTTTGGAACTATTTTTATCTGAGTATTCATTATAGTTTCCTGTTGGTTCAATTGCAAAATCATAAAAATTAGTATATGAATTATATGTATCACTTATTATATTTAGCACATCTGATAAATCTTCACTACCTTCAGGTATTGATTTTAATTTACTATATAACAATTGTATTTCTTCATCATAAGTTTTAGCTAGCTCAATCTCCTCGTTTTTATCCAAAACAGCCATTAAAATAGCTGAATCTATACTAGAGCCATGTTTGTCCTCAAAAATATTTTCATGCCAATATTTTTGAACTGTATCTGAAATATCTTCTAAATTTGCTCCTGCTAATAGTACTTCTTCTTGATATTCTTTTACTAACTGAATATATTCTATCCTTGCTTGTTGTTGTTCTTGTTTTTTATTATAATTATGAACCGAAACACCTATTATGCTAATACCTATTATGCATAGAATTATTATTAAGTACTTTTTGTTGAATTTAGGTGAAACTAGATTTTTTACTGGTTTATCTTTATCTACTTCATCTGCTTTCATACCACATTTAGGGCAGTAACACTGTCCGTCTTGTAATAACTGACCACAATTTGTACAGAATTTATTATCTTTTAATTCTGTTTCTTCACCTTGTGTTGAATTTTCATTTATGTTCGTTTCTTGATTATTTTCTTCTTCCAATTGTAAATCATTCATATTATCATGATTGCAAATTTTGCATAAACCATTGTTGTCTAATAAGCATTTTTTATGGTATATAGCATCGCAGTTTTTGCACAAAAATTTATCTTCCTCATCAACTTCTTCATCACAAAAAGTGCATATATTTTTATCCGTTTCATCCATACTAACCCTTCCCTCCACATTATATATTTTTTAAATTATATGATTTTATATGGGTATATATGTACTTTGAGTTGTAGTAGATAGACATACAGAAGTACCTATTTATGCTACATGCCATCCGGTTATAATTATAAGGCACACAATGGTTCATTTACTATATTCAAAATCATTTCTGCTTAATAAATTTTGATATTCTATTCTCTTAAATATACAGTATAATAAATCTATAAAATAATCTGAAGTTACATAATGAAAAAAAGTATAAAAGTAGTAGCAGCTATTATAGAAAATGAAAACAATGAGATATTATATGCTTTAAGATCTCCGAGTATGAGTCTACCAAATATGTAGGAATTTTCAGGTGGGAAAGTTGAAGAAGGTGAGTCTTTATGATCTGCAATTTAAAGTGAAATTAGAGAAGAATTAAATTGTGATGTAAGAGCTTTAGAAGTTTTCCATGATAATACTCATTAATATGAAAAAGCTATAATTCCTATTTTCTTGCAGAAATCATAAATTTCGTCTAGTACCCCTGATTGTGGAATATATAGAATCATTCCTTTTCTACTTCTTGTTAAAAGTACTCTATAGATATTTTCCATAATAAGTTCATGATTATTATATTCTTTATAGAAAATTCGCTTTGTACGCTGACCAAGTCACAAAGCTAGAAATAAAAAAATATCCCTTAAGTTTATGTTTTATAAACAAAAGGGATATTTTTTTATATATTTACATTGATTTTTTTTTAGTTAAATTTGATACCACTGTCTTTGTAATTATCCATAATATTAAAGTAACTATTATAGATATAGTTCCTATCTTCACAT
>NZ_JANKBY010000144.1:0-8777 GCF_024621905.1 Terrisporobacter muris | reverse complement strand
ATTTCATAAATATAAGAATTAAGTGTATTAGATATTTGGTAATTAAATTATATTTTGTATACAAAATATAAAACAACAGTTGAAAAAAATAGCAAAAAGGACTATTATTATAAATATTTAGAAAATTTTGGAAAAGGAGGGGCAATGTATGGCAGTTAAATATGCTAGAAGAATGGACTTATTTAAAAAATCGGAATTAGGGGAAATATTAAAACTTATTGAAAAGCCAGATATAATATCTTTTGCAGGAGGATTACCGGCGTCAGAGTTATTTCCTGTGGAGGAGATGAAGAAAGTAGCAGTTAAAGTTTTAGATGAAAATGGAGAAGAAGCTCTACAATATTCAGGATCTCAAGGATATCTACCTCTTAGAATTCATATAGCTAATAGAATGAATGCTAAAAGTAAAACTAATGTAAAAGCAGAGAATATACTTATAACTAGTGGATCACAGCAAGTTTTAGATTATGCTGGGAATATATTTTTAGATGAGGGAGATATAGTATTATGTGAAAGTCCATCATATTTGGGTGCTTTAAATGCTTTTAAAAATTATCAACCTAAAGTTATGGAAGTCTCTATGGATAAAGAAGGAATGATAATAGAAGAACTAGAAAAAATATTGAAAGAAAATGATAGAATAAAATTTATATATGTGATACCTGATTTTCAGAATCCAACAGGAATAACTTGGTCACTTGAAAGACGTAAAAAATTTATGGAAGTTATAAATAAATATGAAATGCCTGTTATAGAAGATAATCCTTATGGAGAACTAAGATATGAAGGTGAGTTTTTACCATCATTGAAATCATTTGATACAAAGGGGCTTGTAATATATTTAGGTACTTTTTCTAAAATATTTTGCCCAGGATATCGATTAGGATGGACTTGTGCATCACCAGAAATATTAAGAAAATTTATAACTTGTAAAGAAAACTCTGACTTACAAACATCTACTATAGGACAAAGAGAACTTAGTAAATACATAGATGATTATGACTTAGATGAACATGTGGAAAAAATAAAAGCTACATATAAAAAGCGTAGAGATTTAATGTTAAATTGTATGAAAGAAGAATTTCCGGAAGGAGTTAGTTTTACTCATCCTGATGGAGGATTATTTACATGGGTCAGATTACCTGAAACGTTAAATGCTCAAGAACTTATGGGAAAATGTGTAAAAAACAATGTGGCTTATGTTCCAGGTGGATTTTTCTTCCCAAGTGGAAATAAAGAAAATTACTTTAGGTTAAATTACTCTAGTTGTAAAGAGGATAAAATAGTCGAAGGAATAAAAAGATTAGGCAAAGTTTTAAATGAATCAGTGAGTGAAACTGCTGAGGTTTAATATAAAAGGCATACCTTCTTAAGTGAAGATATGTTTTTAATTGCAAGGAAATTATATAATATGTTTGAAAAAAAATAAGATGATGATAATAAAAATAAATAAAAAAGAATTATGGAGGTAAGATGAGAAGGCCGATATTAATATTATTTATATTTTTATTATTCATATCTTTTATTTATACAAATAATAAACCACTAGATAAAATTGAAGATAAAGAAAAAATAACTATTGAAGGCGTGGTAAGAGATAAAGTTGAAAAAGATAAATATGATCAATATAAAATTGAAAAATACCTAGTAAATGATTACAGTAGAAAACTAGACATAAAAATAGGTAAAATAGTTAAAATAAATGGAAGAATAAAAAGTTTAGACAAAATGAACTTTGATGATTTTAATTATGGTAGATATGTAAAAAGTATGGGATATAAAGGTGTTATAACTTCAAAATATTATAAAATAAAAGGAGATAGTAAATTCTATACTTTTATAGGAGATATAAAAACTTATTTAAGAGATACATTTAGATATTTATATAAAGATAAATCTGATTTTGTTAATTCATTAATTTTAGGGCAAAAGGAGTATTTGAGTAAGGATGAAAAGGAGATGTTTTCGAAAACGGGAACGAGTCATATTATAGCTATATCTGGACTTCATACAGGAATATTATGCACAATGATTGCCATAATTATAAATGGAATTAATAAATTTTACAAACTTATAATTTTGACTATTATAATGATCTTATACAGTGTAATAGTAGGGTTTTCACCATCCATAAGTAGATCTATAGTTTTTATTGTAATTATGTATTTGGCTATTTTTTTGGAGGAAAAGAGAGATGGAATATGTAGCCTATCTTTGATAGGTGCATTTTTGGTTGTAAATAATCCTTATATAATTTATAATACATCTTTTCAATTATCCTTTTTAGCCACATTATCTATTATATATTTTTATAAAATAATAAATAAGTATTTAAAAATAAGTGTTGTATCCATAAGTTTAAGTGCAAATATATTAACTTTGCCTATTGTATACTATGTGTTTAAAGGTATACCAGTACTATTTCTTCTAGGTAATGTAATTATTGTTCCTGTAATTGGTATAATAATGAATTTAAGTATAACTAGTGTGATTTTATTTAGATTTAGTATTTTAATATCAAAAATTTTAGCATATTTGAGCAAAAGTATTATTATTATGGTATATTATTTATTGGACAAACTCGCAGAGAACAAATTAGCATATATTGAAATGAAGAATCCTAAATTATTTTATGTAACTTTTTATTACATTTTAATTTTTTCGTATATGATATATAGAGAGTTAAAAATTATGAAGGAGCAAGAAAATGGATTACAAGGATATTATAAGGAATATTAAAAATAAAAACTTTGAAAATATATATCTTTTATATGGTAGGGAATATTACTTAATTGATAATGCTATAAAAAACTTTAAAGAAAGCCTAAATGAATCTATGATTGATTTCAACTTAGATGTAATAGATGGTAAAGAAATTTTTTTAGATCAATTGTTAAGTTCTATAGAAACTCTACCTTTTATGGATGATAAAAAAATTACCATAGTGAAGGATTTTGAATTGCTAAAAGGGAAAAGAAAGAATTTTTCTGAAGGTGATGAAAAATACTTTATTGATTACTTAGATAATATATCAGAAAGTACCGTTTTAGTTTTTGTCGTGTACGGTGAAGTGGACAAAAGAAAGAAGATAGTTAAAAAAATACAAGAAAAAGGTATTGTATTTAACTGTGATAAAATCTCTGATATGGACTTGTTTAAATGGACAAAAAGGAAGTTTGAAGCTTTTGGTGCCATAATAGAAAATGCACAAGTTATGTATTTTATAGAATCTCAAGGATACAGAGATAAAAATAGTGACAAGACCCTTTCGGATTTAGAAAATGAAATAATTAAAATTAGCTCTTTTGTAGGTAAAGAAAATAAAGTAAGTAATGAGATTATAGATAGGTTATCTCAAAAGAAAATAGAAAATGATATTTTTAAACTTATAGATTATATAGGAGAGAAGAATTCATCATCTGCCATAAAAATATTAAATGATATGATTGGCGAAGGTGAGTCAGTTCTTGGGATATTCGCTATGATAAGTAGACAATTTAAAATTGTTTTACAAGTTAGGCAGCTACAAATACAAGGTATATCTGTAAATGATATTTGTGAAAAATTAAGTTTAAGACAATTTGTAGTTAATAAAGCCTTAAAGCAAAGTCGTAATTTCTCGGATGATATAATAATAGACATGTTAAATTTTATCCTAGAAAATGATTTTAAAATTAAAAATGGATTAATAAAGGATACTTTGGCCATAGAAATTTTAGTGGGTAAGTATTGTCAGAGAAATATTAGTTAAAAGTCTTGGTTAAAATTCTAAGGCTTTTTTTATTGCGAGGATCTTATCAAGTTAGTTGGAGGCATTGAGATATTTCATTCATATAGTGCCAAAAATAAAGTAGACTTTTGAAGAATTGGGGAAGAGGTAATATTAAAATGAATATAATAAAAAACCCTTGATAAAATCAAGGGTTTAAATTTATAAAAATTAAACTGTTATTATGCGTTCATTGCGTTTAATTTTTGAGCTAATTTAGCAACTTTTCTAGCTGCAGCGTTTTTGTGTATAGTTCCTTTAGATGCTACTTGGTATATTCTCTTTTGAGCATATTGGAATCTAGCTGTAGCTTCTTCAACGTTACCTGCAGTAACAGCTTCATCGAATCTTCTTATAGCAGTTTTTAATTGAGATTTTCTAGCTTTGTTTAAAGCAGTTTTCTTATCGATAACTTTTATTCTCTTTTTAGCTGATTTTATGTTTGCCACGAAAAACACCTCCTCGTAAATATAATTATTCTCATCGTCAACATATTAGATTTTAACAGAAATAAATATAAAAATCAAGAGTTAATATTTATTAGTTAAATATAATTTGTTAACTGTTTTTTTAGTGCATGACTTACTTTATCACATATAAAAATATTTCACAATAATAGATTTATTTATTCATAAAAGTAATAAAAAATGATAAATAATGTTTAAAATGTTAGTACATGTCAATAATCAATAATATCATTTTATTGAATACTGGAGGAAACTATGATAAAAATTAGAACTGACCTAGCTCTAGAAGCAAGGGAGATAATAGAAGAAAGCAGTAATAGTAGTGAAATACCAGGAGTTAAAACAATAAATAAACAACTTGATGACTGCGTAGTTACAAAAGTCGAAGTATTAAATGAGCAAGGTTCTCAAATAATGAATAAAGGAATTGGAACATACGTAACATTAGAAAGTAAATTGATGAAATATGATGACGATGAATCAAGAGAACAAATAATAAGTTATTTAGCTAATGAACTTAAAGATATTTTTGGTTCAGAGGAACACAAGAAAACTTTAGTAATTGGACTTGGAAACTGGAATATAACATCAGACGCACTAGGCCCAAAATCAGTATCAAAAACTCTTGTAACTCGTCATATATTTAAAAACTATAATAAGGATTACGATGATGATTTTACAGAAGTTGCAGCTTTAAGTCCAGGTGTTATGGGCATTACTGGAATAGAAACTAGCGAAACTGTAAAGGCAATAGTAGATACTATTAAGCCAGACAGAGTAGTTGCCATAGATGCACTTGCTTCAAGAAAGATGGATAGGGTAAATTCTACCATACAAATATCAACAGCTGGGATAGCCCCAGGTGGAGGAGTAGGCAATAAAAGAAAGGCTCTAAATAAAGAATATTTGGGAGTGGATGTTATAGCTATAGGTGTACCGACAGTAGTTGATGCAGCGACTTTAACAAATGATGTATTAGATATGGCTATAAAAAATTTGATGGAGCAATCTAATCAAGGTGAAGTATTTTATAAAATGCTTCAAAAATTACAGGAAGAAGAAAAATATCAACTAATTAGAGATTCTCTAGATCCTTATGATAAAAATTTAATTGTTACTCCTAAGGATATAGATGAAACTATAGAAAATCTATCAATAATAATTAGTGAAGGATTAAATAGATCTCTTCATCCAGGGAGAACTTCGTAACAAGGAGGAATTTTAATGAAAAAAAATAAAATAAAAGCTATAAAAATAGGATTTTTAATAGTTTGTATTTTACCTACTATTTCTCAAGCATTAGATAAAGAAGATATATTAAAATATTTGGTGAAGTCATCTTATCCTGAAGTAAAGGTTATAGACAAAGAAGATAACGATAAAAAAGATGATGAAGAAAACTTAGAATCTACAGATAATATAAAAAGCAATATAAGTAATAAAGATGATGAAGAATATGTTAATATTTATGTTGGTGAAGAAAACAAGCCAGAAACAAATAAAGAAAAAGAATCAAAGGCAACTAGTAATATTATTGACTCAAGTTATACAAATAACTTAAGGATAACAAAGAACAAACCTCAAATACTTATTTATCACACTCATAGTAGTGAAACATATTCAGATTCACCAAAGAATAACTATCACTCTACAGATATAGAAAACTCAGTTATGGCTGTAGGTAGTGCTTTATCTACAGAGCTAACAGAGAAGGGGTGGGGGGTAGTTCATAGTACCAAATATAATGATTTATCATATAATGAAGCTTATGCAACAAGTGCTAAAACAGTCAAATCTATACTATCTAAATATGATTCTGTTAAAATAGCTATAGATTTGCATAGAGATGGTCAAAGTTTAAAGAGTGAGCAAGCAAAAAAAACAGTGCATGATAAATATACTACTGAAATAAATGGAGAAACCGTTGCTAAATTTTTCTTGGTAGTTGGGCAGAGAAATCAAAATGTTGGAGAACTAAAAAGACAGGCAGAAGAAATCACTGCATTGGCTGAAAAGAAATACCCAGGGCTAGTTTGTCCAGTAGTAACAAAACAATATGGTAGATTTAATCAATATATGTCAGAAAATGGTTTATTAATAGAAATAGGAAATAATGCAACAAGTACAAAAGAAGCTTTGGCTACATCTAAATATGTAGCAGAAATACTAGATGAATATTATTCTAATATTAAATAATTAGGGTGTAAATTATGAGTCGTTTAGAAAGAATACAAAAAGAAAAGAGTTCTAAAAAGAAATATAAAACGGTTTGCAGAGTTATATTTTTATTTCTAATGTTAATAATTACTAGTAGTAGTATACTGTTAATAGATTACAGAGCTAATGAAGTCTTAGATGATGATAGTAAAAGTAATCTTACAAAATATATAATGGATATATTTTAAGCTAGAGCATTTAATTGTTACATAATATAAGAATACAAATTACAAAAATAAATCAAAATAATAGAAAAAATAAGACTTAAGAAATAAGTCTTATTTTTTTGTAATATAGTACTTATTTACAGAAGTGCAGATATATTATAAAATAAAGTTTATGATAATAACTTATTAAGGAGGAATAAAGGTGGACAAACAAAGTAGAACTAGGAATTTTAGTATAATTGCTCATATAGATCATGGTAAGTCTACCTTAGCTGATAGATTAATACAGTACACAGGTTTAGTAAGTGATAGAGAAATGAAAAGTCAGTTATTAGATAACATGGACTTGGAAAGAGAAAGAGGAATCACTATTAAACTACAAAATGTTAGATTAATATATAAAGCTAAGGATGGAAATGAATATTATTTAAATCTTATAGATACTCCAGGTCACGTGGATTTTAACTATGAGGTATCGAGAAGTTTAGCAGCATGTGAGGGGGCGTTACTTGTAGTAGATGCCGCTCAAGGTGTAGAGGCTCAAACATTAGCTAATGTGTATTTAGCTTTAGAACAAGATTTAGAAATATTACCAGTAATAAATAAAATAGATCTTCCAAGTGCGAGACCAGATGAGGTAAAAGAAGAAATTGAAGATTTAGTAGGACTTGATGCAAGTGAAGCACCATTAATATCAGCAAAAAGTGGTTTAAACATACAAGATGTATTAGAAGATATAGTAGCTAATGTACCTGCTCCAATAGGAGATGCAAATAAACCGTTGAAAGCTTTAATATTTGACTCGTATTATGATGCTTATAAAGGTGTTGTAGCTTATGTTAGGGTTTTTGAAGGTGAAGTTAAAAAAGGTATGACAATCGAAATGATGAATACTAAGAAGAAATTCGAAGTAACAGAAGTTGGTGTTATGGCCCCAGGAGCTACTGAACTTGATAGTTTATCGGCTGGAGATGTTGGATATATAGCAGCAAGTATAAAGGACATAAGAAGTTGTCATGTAGGAGACACTATTACAGATGCTAATAATAGAACAGAAGAACCTATGGCAGGATATAAGAAAGCAACTCCTATGGTTTACTGTGGTATTTATCCAGGTGAAGGTGAAAAATACGAAAATGTAAGAGACTGTTTAGAAAAACTACAAGTTAATGATGCTGCCCTTGAGTTTGAGCCAGAAACTTCTGCAGCTCTAGGATTTGGTTTTAGATGTGGGTTCTTAGGATTATTACATCTTGAAATTATACAAGAAAGATTAGAAAGAGAGTTTAATCTAAACTTAGTAACAACTGCTCCTTCTGTTATATATAGAGTTACTAAAACTGATGGTGAAGTAGTTATGGTTCAAAATCCTGCTAACTTACCAGAAGTTTCAGAAATAAGAATGATAGAAGAACCAATTGTAAAAGCAGATATTATAGCCCCAAAAGACTTTGTTGGTATAGTTATGGAACTTTGCCAAGAAAGACGTGGAACAATGTTACACATGGAGTATATTGATGAAAAAAGAGTTATGCTACATTATGATTTGCCATTAAATGAAGTTGTATATGATTTCTTTGATGCCTTAAAGTCAAGAACAAGAGGTTATGGTTCTCTTGATTATGAAATGAAAGGGTATGTACCTTCTCAACTTGTAAAGTTAGATATATTAATAAATAAAGAACAAGTAGATGCACTTAGTTTTATTGTTCATGAGAGTAAAGCGTACTCTAGAGGTAAGGCAATGTGTGAAAAACTTAAAAATGAAATACCAAGACATCAGTTTGCTGTTCCTATACAAGCAGCTGTTGGAAATAAAATAGTTGCAAGAGAAACAATAAGTGCTCTTAGAAAAGACGTACTAGCTAAATGCTACGGAGGAGATATATCTCGTAAGAAGAAACTTCTTGAAAAACAAAAAGAAGGTAAGAAACGTATGAGACAGATTGGTAGCGTGGAAGTTCCACAAAAGGCATTTATGTCAGTTCTTAAATTAGATGAATAAATTGTATAAATAAATAGTTAGTTAAAGAAGTTATCTCAAATAGTTTTTACAGTTATAAGAGATAGCTTCTTTTTTATTTGCTTATTATGTAAAATAAATTCTTAGATTTTGATATTTACTTTTGTATAACTATTTTTTATTTTAAGATAATC
>NZ_JANKBY010000143.1:0-8786 GCF_024621905.1 Terrisporobacter muris | reverse complement strand
GAGCTTAAAAACTATTTAAAAAAAGTTCAAAATATAGATATTAATGAAAACTCTATATTCGATATTCAAATAAAAAGATTACATGAGTATAAGAGACAACATATGAATGCTTTATATGTGATCTATAAATATTTACAAATTAAAAAGGGAAGTGTTCCAACAACACCGATTACAATTATATTTGGTGCCAAAGCAGCACCTGCTTATACAATAGCAAAAGATATAATACATTTAATTTTATGCTTACAACAACTTATAGATAATGATGAGGAAGTAAGTAAATATTTAAAAGTTGTAATGGTAGAAAATTACAATGTTACTGCAGCTGAAAAATTAATACCTGCATGTGATATATCAGAACAAATATCATTAGCATCAAAAGAAGCAAGTGGAACAGGAAATATGAAATTCATGTTAAATGGTGCATTAACTCTTGGGACAGAAGATGGAGCTAATGTTGAGATACATGAACTTGTTGGAGATGAAAATATATTCATATTTGGGGAAAGTAGCTATGAGGTAATCAAACATTATGCACAGGGAGATTATGATCCACTTGATTTATATATAAAAAATAAAAATATAAAAGAAGTAGTAGATTTTATCGTTGGCGATGAACTTATGCAAATTGGATGTGAAGAAAACCTTATAAGGTTATATAAAGAAATAATTAAAAAGGATTGGTTTATGGGGTTATTAGACTTCCAATCATATTGTGATAAAAAAGAAGAAGCATTTAAAGAATATGAAAATAGGAAGAAATGGTCAAAGAGAATGTTGATTAATATTAGCAAAGCTGGATATTTCTCATCTGATAGAACTATTGATGAATACAATAATGATATTTGGAAATTAAAGTAGAAAGTTAGTGGCTATGTCCACTGTATAATATTAACTTATATGTTCACATAGTCACTTTTATATAATTAAAAAGATATAGTAAAACTTATTGATTTTTAAAAGAATGGGTGTTACTATTTTATTAACAGGGAAGGAAAACGTTATCGGAAACGTTATCGGAAACCTTTCCGGAGGAAGACTAAAATATATGAGGGGGAAATATCATGATAAAACTTAAAAAGTATTTAACAATTGCTTTATCTGCAGTTATGGCAACTGTAGCATTAACTGGTTGTTCATCATCTTCTGATGATGCGGCTAAAGGTGATGAAAAAGGTTCAGTATACTACTTAAGCTTCAAACCAGAGCAGGAAGAACAATGGAAAAAGATAGCTGAAGATTATGAAAAAGAAACTGGTGTAAAAGTAAAAGTAGTTACAGCTGCAAGTGGTACTTATGAACAAACTTTAAAATCAGAAATAGCTAAGGAAGATGCTCCAACATTATTCCAAATAAATGGACCTGTAGGATACCAAGCTTGGAAAGATTATACTCTTGATTTAAAAGATACAGAATTATATAAACACCTATTAAATGAGGATATGGCTGTTAAAGATGGAGATGGAGTATATGGTATACCTTACGTTGAAGAAGGATATGGAATAATATATAACAACGCAATAATGGAAAAATACTTCAAATTAGATGGTGCAAAAGCTAAATCTATGGATGAAATAAATAACTTTGATAAATTAAAAGAAGTAACTGAAGATATGCAAGCTAAGAAAGATAAGTTAGGAATAGATGGTGTATTTGCTTCTACATCTTTAACTCCTGGTGAAGACTGGAGATGGCAAACTCATTTAGCTAACTTACCTATATACTATGAATACAAAGATAAAGATGTAACTGATTTAGACAAGATAGATTTTACTTATGCTGATCAATATAAAAATATATTTGATTTATACATAAATAATTCTACTTGTGAACCTACTTTATTAGGAAGTAAAACAGTATCTGATTCAATGGCTGAATTCGCTTTAGGTAAAGCAGCTATGGTTCAAAATGGTAACTGGGGATGGGGACAAATAGCAGAAGTTGAAGGAAATACTGTTAAAGAAGAAGATGTTAAATTCATGCCTATATACACTGGTGTTAAAGGTGAAGAAAAACAAGGTCTTTGTATAGGAACTGAAAACTTCTTCTCTATAAACAACAAAGCTTCTGAAGCTGATCAAAAAGCATCTATAGCTTTCATTGAGTGGTTATTTACTTCTGATACTGGTAAAAAACATGTAACTGAAGAATTAGGATTTATAGCTCCATTTGATACATTCAAAGATGCTGAAACTCCACAAGATCCTTTAGCTCAAGAAGTTTTAAGATACTTAGGAAATAAAGATTTATATAATGTAGACTGGAACTTCGTATCATTCCCAAGTCAAACATTCAAAGATGACTTTGGTGCAGCTTTACTTGAGTATGCTAATGGAAATATGAAGTGGGAAGATGTTAAAACTAAAGTAGTTGATGAGTGGGCTAGCGAAAAAGAAGCAGCTAAATAAATATAACTAATAAAAACATTAATACTTGTAAGTGTATTTTTGAAAGTTGATAGACTATTAATAAAATAATGATCTAGAACTATTTTAAAGATATTAAAATTAAATTAATTCAAGATAGAAAAGGCTTAGCCATAAATAACAGTATATTACCGTTAAACTAAATTAAGGATTAAGTCCTAGTTAAATTATGAGGTAATAATATTTATGGTCTAAGCTTTTTATTTAACTAAGATTATTTTATAGCACTTACTTTTTATTAATAATAGGAGGTATAGTATGCAAAAAACATTGAAAAAATATTTTGCTGTATTTTTATTACCAACAGTGATAGCATTCTCCATAGCATTTATAATTCCATTTATAACAGGATTATATTTATCATTTTGTGATTTTACTACAGTAAGTAATGCAAAGTTTGTAGGGATACAAAACTATATAACAGCATTTGAGCCAAGTCAAAGATTCTTAGAATCATTTGGTTTCACAACTTTCTTTACGATTATATCTATAGTAACTGTTAATATAATTGCATTCACACTTGCTTATTTATTAACAAAGAAGATAAAAGGAACAAACTTTTTCCGTACAGTATTTTTTATGCCTAATTTAATAGGTGGTATAGTGCTAGGTTATACTTGGCAATCAATGATAAATGCTGTTCTAGCAAACTATGGAACAACTTTAGTTGCTAATGGAAAGTATGGACTTATTGGATTAATATTATTAATGAACTGGCAAATGATAGGATACATGATGATCATATATATAGCAGGCCTTCAAAATGTACCTACAGAATTAATAGAAGCATCAAAAATTGATGGAGCAACAAAATGGCAAACTTTAAGACATGTAACAATACCAATGGTAATGCCATCTATAACAATTTGTCTCTTTCTAACGCTATCAAATAGCTTTAAGCTATATGATCAAAACTTAGCTTTAACTAATGGTGCTCCAATGCACAAAACTGAAATGTTAGCACTGAATATAGTAAATTCATTCTATGGAAGAAATAACTTTGAAGGTGTTGGACAGGCAAAAGCCGTTATGTTCTTTATAATAGTAGCTCTTATTGCTCTTACTCAATTGTATTACACTAGAAAGAGGGAGGTAGAACAATAATGCAAAACGCAGTTCCAAGAAGAAAAAAAAGCATGGGAAATAGTATTACATTTTTAATACTTTGTGCATTAGTAGTAGTATTTTTAGCTCCTATTTTATTTATAGTTATAAACTCATTTAAAGGTAAGTTTTTTATAAGTGATAATCCGTTTGCATTTCCTACACCAGAGACATTTGTGGGAATTACAAATTATATTAATGGATTAGAGAGAACAGGGTTTTTAAGTGCTATAGGATGGTCATTTTTTATAACAATAGGATCAGTTGTAGTAATAATATTCTTCACATCTATGACTGCTTATTATATAACAAGAGTAAAAAGTAAATTAACAAGTACTCTTTACTACTTATTTGTATTTTCAATGATAGTACCATTCCAAATGGTAATGTTCCCTATGGTAAAATTAGCGGATACATTAAACTTAGCAAATCCAGTAGGTATGATTGCTTTATACTTAGGCTTTGGGGCAGGTTTATCAGTATTTATGTTTAGTGGATTTGTTAAATCAATACCATTAGAAATAGAAGAAGCTGCTATGATAGATGGTTGTAATCCATTACAAACTTATTTCTACATAGTATTACCAATATTAAAGCCTACATCTATAACAGTTGCTATATTAAATGCAATGTGGATATGGAATGACTACTTATTACCTTATCTAGTTATAGGTTTATCTACAAAATATAAAACGATTCCGGTAGTAATTCAAATGCTTGTAGGATCAAATGGAAATAGAGATATGGGAGCTATGATGGCAATGCTTGTGTTAGCTATTATCCCAATAATAATTTTCTACTTAGTTTGTCAAAAACACATTATAGAAGGTGTTGTTGCTGGAGCTGTAAAAGGATAACAAAAAGTATTATAGGAGGGACATCATGAGAAGAAGTGGGATGTTATTACCTGTTGCAAGTTTACCATCAAAATATGGTATAGGAGCTTTTTCAAAAGAGGCTTATGATTTTATAGATATGTTACACGAAGCAGGCCAAAGTTTATGGCAGATCCTGCCTCTTGGCCCTACTGGATATGGTGACTCTCCATATCAATCATTTTCTACTTTTGCAGGTAATCCATATTTTATAGACTTAGATGAATTAGTTAAAGAGGACTTATTATCTGAGGATGAGTGTAATAGTTATGACTGGGGAGATAATCAGAAATATATTGATTATGAAAAAGTTTATTTATCAAGATATAAAATATTAAAGTTGGCATATAAACGAAGTAATATAGGTTTAAGTAAAAAATTTAATGCGTATTGTGAAAAAAATAAATGGTGGTTACATGACTATGCATTATATATGGCAATAAAAGATTCATATGATGGAAAGTCATGGATAGAGTGGGATGAAGATATAAGAGAAAGAAAAGAAGAAGCTATATTAATATATGAAAAAAGATTACAAGAAGAAATTGAGTTTTATAAGTATTTACAATATTTATTTTTTAATCAGTGGAATAAATTAAAAGCTTATGCAAATAAAAAAGGAATTTCTATTATAGGAGATATTCCGATATATGTATCGTTAGATAGTTCAGATACATGGGCAAGTCCTGAACTGTTTCAATTAAACAAAGATTGTATACCAACAGCTGTTGCAGGGTGTCCACCAGATAGTTTCTGTGAGACAGGTCAGTTGTGGGGAAATCCATTATATGATTGGGAATATCATAAGTTTACCAATTATGAATGGTGGATAAAAAGAATAAAACAGTCATTTGAATTATATGATATTGTAAGAATAGATCACTTTAGAGGTTTTGATGAATATTACTCTATACCATATGGAGATTTGACTGCTGTAAATGGTACATGGGAAAAAGGACCTGGGATAGAATTATTTAAATACTTGAAAGAGGAGTTAGGAAAAGTAGACATTATAGCAGAAGATTTAGGATTTTTAACAGAAAGTGTACAACAACTTCTTAAAGATACAGGATATCCTGGTATGAAAATACTACAGTTTGCTTTTGACTCAAGAGAGGATAGTGACTACCTACCTCATAACTATAATAGAAATTGTATAGTTTATACTGGAACACATGACAATAATACTATTTGTGGATGGTATAAAGAAATCAGTAAAGAAGATAAAAGAATGTCTATTAATTATATGAATAACAAATATACTCGTGATAATGCTATACATTGGGATTTTATATGTTTAGCTATGAGAAGTGTAGCAGATACTTGTATAATACCAGTTCAAGATTATTTAGGATTGGGATCAGAGGCAAGGATAAATACACCTTCAACATTAGGTGGGAACTGGAAATGGAGAATGGAGAAAGATTGCTTCTCTAAGAAAATGATAAAGAAAATAAAGATGTTAACTAAATTATATGCAAGGATATAATTTTAGTGTCTATTATGTGATAAACTGATATAGCAAAATACAATAATGAAAGGATAGTGTTAATATGAAGGCAATCACAATTAAAGATATAGCTAAGATATGTGGTGTCGGAGTAAGCACAGTTTCAAGAGCCATTAACAATCATCCTGACATAAGTGAAGAAACTAGAACTATGATAATGGAAGTTATAAAAGAAAGTAACTTTGTTCCAAATAAAAGTGCTAGAAACTTAAAACTTTTAGATACTAAAACCATAGCAGTATTAATAAAAGGGATAGACAACCCATTTTTTCAAAATATGATAAAAGTATTTGAAGAAGAAATACAAGATAGAAAATATTCCTTTATATTACATAGAGTTGATTCGAACCAAGATGAAGTTGAAGTGGCTTTAGAGCTTATAAAAGAAAAAAGACTAAAAGGAATTGTATTTCTTGGAGGAAATTTCTCTCATCAAGAGGAGAAACTAAAAGAAATTAATGTACCTTTTGTTTTAAGTACAATAGCTATAGCAGGTGATGTAGATAAAAATTTATACTCATCAGTATGTGTAGATGATAAAAATGAAAGTGAAAAAGTAGTTAACTTTTTATGTGACCAAGGTCATACAAAAATTGCAATTTTAGCTGCTGGTAAAAGTGATCAAAGTATTAGTAAATTGCGTATACAAGGATATCGTAATGCATTAATAAATAGGAATATTCCTATAAATGAAAATCTAATCAGACATACTGATAATAATGAAAATATTCAAATTATAAAAAATGGATATAAGCTGATGAAAGAACTATTAGCGTCAGGAGAGGAGTTTACAGCAGTTTATTCTATTTCTGATAGTATGGCAATTGGAGCAAGTAAAGCTATATTGGAAAGTGGAAAAAGAATTCCACAGGATTATTCTATTGTAGGATTTGATGGATTAGATATGACATATTATTATAACCCTTCTATTACTACCATACGTCAGCCTGTGGAAGAAATGGCAAGAGAAACTACTAAAATACTATTTGATTTAATTAACAAGAAGACTAAAAATCAGCATAGAGTTTTCGAAGGGGAATTAATTGTTAGAGAGTCAACTTCTAAATTAAGAAAATAATTTTAGTATCATTAAGTGTATATGAGGGGGATTAAAAAATGGCAAGCTTATCATTACAAAATATTAGTAAGATATATGAAAATGGTTTTGAAGCTGTAAAAGATTTTAATTTAGAAATAGAAGATAAAGACTTTATAATATTCGTAGGTCCATCAGGCTGTGGTAAATCGACAACATTAAGAATGATAGCAGGACTGGAAGATATAAGTAAAGGGACTTTAAAAATAGATGATAAAGTAGTAAATGATGTGGAAGCTAAAGATAGAGATATAGCAATGGTATTCCAAAGTTATGCCTTATACCCACATTTAAGTGTATATGATAATATGGCTTTTGGGCTAAAATTAAAGAAAGTTCCAAAAGAAATAATAGATGAAAAAGTTAAATATGCTGCTAAAATACTAGATCTTGAAAAATTATTAGATCGTAAACCTAAGGCATTATCTGGAGGACAAAGACAAAGGGTTGCCATGGGTAGAGCAATAGTTCGTGAACCAAAAGTATTCTTAATGGATGAGCCTTTATCAAACCTTGATGCTAAATTAAGAGTTCAAATGCGTACAGAGATATCTAAACTGCATGAAAGATTAGGAGCAACTATGATATATGTTACTCATGATCAAACAGAAGCTATGACTCTTGGTACAAAAATTGTAGTAATGAAAGATGGTGTAGTACAACAAGTTGATACGCCACAAAACCTATACAACTCGCCAAAAAATAAATTTGTAGCTGGGTTTATAGGCTCTCCTCAAATGAACTTCTTAGATGCAACAGTCTGCAAAAATGATAAAGAAATTACATTAAAAGTAGGAAAGCATGAATTAGTACTACCAGAAGCTAAGGGTAAAGCCTTAATTGATGGTGGATATGTAAATAAAGTAGTGTCTATGGGTATACGTCCAGAGAATGTGCACGATTTAACTGAATTAAACGAAGAAAGTACAGGAAGAGAAATTGAAACTACTATAAATGTATATGAATTATTAGGATCAGAGGTATACTTATACTTTAATATAGAACAATTCCCTATGACTGCAAGAGTAAAGGCTACAACTCCAGCGAGAGTAGGTGACAAAGTGAAGTTTAAATTTGATATGGAGAATGTTCATGTTTTTGATAATGAAACTGGGATAGTAATAACAAATTAATAAATATATAAAATAAACTGCTATAATAATAACTATGGCAGTTTTATTTAATACTTTTTGAATTAAGAGGAAGGATTTTTTATGGGGAATTTATTCAGATATGACAACAAATTTTTTGAGGTTCTAGGAAAGATAACTAATATAGTTATACTTAACTTATTATGTATAGTAGCATGCTTGCCAATTATAACTATAGGGGCGTCAGTTACAGCTACGTACTCTGTTGCGATGCAGATGGCAAAAGATAAAGAACCATATATAGTAAAAGAGTTTATAAAAAGGTTCAAAGAAAACTTTAAAACTAGTACAATAGTATGGACTGTTATGTTAATAATAGGAGGAGTATTATTATTTGATTTCTATATATCTAGATTAGTTTTAAATGAATCAATTAGTAAGGCTTTACAGTTGGTATTTACTATGATAAGTATAATATATATTTTTACACTTACATATGTATTTCCAATGATATCTAAGTTTGAAAATACTATAAAAAATACTATGATAAATTCTACTCTTATATCTATACAAAACTTACCTTATACATTAATGATGGTAGCCTTAAATTTAAGTCCATTATTACTAATTAATTTATTTAATATGTATTGGGGACATATAATATTTTTTTACACAGTAATTAGA
>NZ_JANKBY010000142.1:0-8825 GCF_024621905.1 Terrisporobacter muris | reverse complement strand
AAAATATAGAATAAATATGTTATCAGTCTTAATTCATTTCAAGAGACTAAATAATTAAGACAAAGCAATTATTAAAGTTCATATTAATACTACTTATTAAAATATATATTATAAAAATCGGTATTATATCTATTAAATTTTCAATTGAAAATATAAGCAAAATAATGATATTTATTATGTTGGGGGACTTATTAGATATCGTTAAAAAGAACATAACAAAAGAAAAATCTAAATTGGTTAGGAGGTTGATTGTTTTGCCAATGGATCTTAATTTAGGTGACATAGTAGAACTAAAAAAACAACATGCATGTGGATGTAAACAATTTGAAATAGTTAGAGTAGGTATGGATATAAAGATCAAATGCACTAACTGTAAAAGATTGATTATGTTAGATAGACAAACTTTAGAAAAAAGAATAAAGAAAATTGTAAGTAAATAGAAAGGCTTTAGTTAAACAGTTGTTGTAACCTAATAAAATTCATATAGATAATTAGGTAATATATAGGGGGTGCTTTAACATGGCAGTTAGATTTGCAGACAGAATGGGAAAAATTGAAGGGTCAGCTATACGTGAGTTATTAAAACTTACAGCTAGACCAGAGGTAATATCTTTTGCAGGTGGAATGCCTGCTCCAGAATTATTCCCAGTTGAGGAAATGAAAAAAGTTTCAGTTGCAGTACTAGAAGAACAAGGGAGAGTAGCATTACAATATACATCAACTGAGGGTTATCTTCCATTAAGACAAAAAATTGCAGACAGAATGAACAAAACACTTAAAACAAATGTAGGTCCAGATGATATATTAATAACTAGTGGATCTCAACAAGGTCTTGATTTTTCAGGAAAGACATTTATAGACAAGGGTGACGTAATTTTATGTGAAAGTCCATCTTATATGGGTGCATTAAATGCAATGAAAGCTTATGAGCCAGAATTTATTGAAATTAATACTGACAATGATGGTATGATAATGGAAGACTTAGAAAAAGTTTTAGCTTCAAATGATAGAGTTAAAATGATTTATGTAATACCAGATTTCCAAAATCCATCAGGTAGAACATGGCCATTAGAGAGACGTCTTAAGTTCATGGAAATAATAAATAAATATGAAATACCTGTAATAGAAGATAATCCATATGGTGAATTAAGATTTGATGGAGAAAGTTTACCATCATTAAAATCATTAGATACTAAGGGGTTAGTAATTTATCTTGGGACTTTCTCAAAAATATTCTGTCCAGGATACAGACTAGGATGGACTTGTGCTGCTCCAGAGATATTAGGTAAATTTAATATTTGTAAGCAAGGGGCTGACTTACAAGCATCTACAATAAGTCAGATGGAAGTAAGTAAATTTATGGATATTTATGACTTAGATGAACATGTTGAAAAAATAAAAGCATGTTATGTTAAACGTAGAGATGTAATGTTAAAAACTATGAAAGAAGAATTCCCAGATTGTGTTGAGTTTACACATCCACAAGGAGGATTATTCACTTGGGTTACATTCCCAGAGGGAATTAATGCTGGTGAAATGGCTAAAAAATGCTTAGAGAAAAATGTAGCATACGTTCCAGGTGAGTCATTCTATCCAAATGGTGGAGTATATAATACTTGTAGACTTAACTATTCAAATATGCCTGAAGAAAAAATAGTAGAAGGTATCAAGAGAATGGGAGAAGTATTAAGAGAAGAATTAGCTAAGAATGATGAAAAACAATTAGCTACTAATAAATAATAAAATAATTTATAATATATTGTAAATTAAATTTACAATAAAGGTAAATATCAAAAAGCGGGCAAAGGTTTTCTTTGGCCGCTTTAAATTTAAAATGGATAGCTATTAAGCTATCCATTTGGGAGATTGGGATGAAATATATTTAAGTTATGGGGGCTATATATACTTGTATTATTTATCATAATCAATAAAAATATACATAAATTGAATAATTTAAATGAAATTTTGAAATAAATATAAAAAACTTAATTATAAAAGTATACAAACTAAAAATAGGTATAAATAATTTGACATAGTTTATTATAAGTGATAAAATACATAAGTATGAGAATTTATTCTCATTTCTCTGCTCTGAAAAGAGGAGCCGTTAAGTCCAAAGGGAGGTGAAATTAATGAAAAATTATGAATTAGTTTACGTTGTAAGACCAAACGCTGAAGACGAAGTTAAAGAAGCTGTATTAAATAAAATACAAGAAGTAATCTCAGCTAATGGTGAAGTTGAAAAAGTTGACACTTGGGGAAACAAGAAATTAGCTTATCCAATAGCTAAATTCACTGAAGGTTTCTATGTGTTAGTAAACTTCAAAGCTTCTGCTGATCTTCCAAAAGAATTAGACAGAAACTTAAAAATAAACGAAAACGTAATAAGACATATGATAGTTTGTGCTTAATTAGCATATAACTAGTTTTATTATGAATAGGATGGTGCTTTTATGAACCATGTAGTATTAGTTGGTAGATTAACTAAAGATCCAGAATTAAGATATATACCTGGAAGTGGAACACCAGTTGCTAACTTTACTTTAGCTATCGATAGAGATTATGCTAAAAAAGATGGTACTAAAGATACAGACTTTATACCAGTAGAAGTAATGGGAAAAGCTGCTGATTTCTGTGCTAATTATATCTCAAAAGGTAGATTAGTTGCAGTTCAAGGAACTTTAAGAGTTGATAGATATCAAACACAATCTGGAGAAAATAGAACTTTTACTAAAGTAAGTGCTAAATCAGTACAAGCTTTAGAGAGCAATAAAAATAGATCTGAAAATCCATACGGAGAAGGTCATCAAGGTTCGCAACCGACTTTCGAACCTAACTTCGAGGCGCCACAAGGATTAGATCCAAATGGTTTCCAAGCAATAGATGATGACGAAATACCATTTTAGAAAAGGAGGGGACTTGAATGATAAACAAGAAAAGACGTAAAAAAAGAAAAGTTTGTCAATTCTGTGCTTCTAAAGATGCTAGAATAGATTACAAAAACACTCAAAGATTACAAAAATATGTAACTGAAAGAGGTAAAATATTACCAAGAAGAATATCAGGAACATGTGCTAAACATCAAAGAGAATTAACAGTAGCAATAAAGAGAGCTAGAAACATAGCACTTTTACCATATACATTAGATTAATAAAAATGCCTTCCATTGATTTATCAATGGTGGGCTTTTTTTTAATGCAAGGAGATTATATTGATCTCAAATATGTGTAAATCTAATTATTACTTGGAAAATTATAAATATGTATAATTTAATAATATAATGAAAAAAGGAAGGTATAAGCCCTCCTTTTTTCATTGTATGTTATCTTGTAAATTATGATATAATGTTTATATATTGAGGAGGGGAAGATTGTGCGAATAGAAAAGGGTTCTGATATTACAAAAAATGTAAAAATAATAGAATGGATAAAAAATGAAATACTAATAAGTGTAAGCAATTTGTTCAATCTATTATTCAAAGGAGTAAAACCTATTGACAATGGATTTCAAAATGCAATAGCTAATATAATTATGTTGTCATATCTTTTAGGTAAGAGATTAGGCATTAGTTTTGATGAAATAGATTATAAGATAAAAGAAAAAGCAAAAGAAGGAATAAAAGAAGAACACAGCATAGAAACATGGTTTGGAGATTTGTCAGAATTAGAAAAACATATAGACAATAGGGAGTGATATGGATTGAATAAAGATTTAAGACTATCAAGGGTATTGCCGATAGTCATTTTAGCTATAATATTAATATTAGTAAGCTTAAATGTTCCTCAGTTAAGTTTATTATTATTTATAATACCGATACCCTTTGCATTAATCGGAACATTATCAAATATTAAAAATAACATAATTTCATTAATAATTGCATTATTGGCTTTAATATTTTTTACTGAAACTACATACGCTGTTGATATATTTATAAACAGTATTGTTCCAGGAGCAATAATAGGTATTATAGCTAAAAGGGTTTTAAGTAAACAAGATAGCAATAAATATGAACCAATTTTTGCTGGTTCTATAGTATTTATAATTTCAATAGTTGTATATTATGTTATATCTAAATATGCTTTTAGGGTTGATATATTAGACGAACTAATACAGGTTTTCAACAAGAGTATAGAGGCGCAAAAAAGCTTACTACAATCTGCAACTAACTATGAGTTATTGGGTACAGAAGATATTATAGATACATTTAGAAATATAGTACCGTCTATATTATTTTTTAGGAGTATGATTTTATCAATAATTATATATTTGATTGAAATATATGCTCTTAAGAAAATGAAATATGGAGATTTAGGAGAAATAAAGTTTAGAAATTTTTATTTACCGGGAAATGCTATAGCTATTTCTTTTGTATTATATTTATTGATGTTAGGACTATCTTATATGAAAACACCGCTATACACAGATGCAATATTTCTAAACCTACAAATAGTGTTTAACTTTATGTTTATAATACAAGGTATATCTGTATCTATTTATTTTATAAAAAAATGGTTAAAAAATGGTGTAGGTAAAAAAGTTTTTATTGGTGCAATGTGTGTAGGTATATTTGGAATGACAGGAATTTCTTTCATAGGTATGATAGATAGTATATTAGATTTTAGAAATGTGAGATCCTACAAATCTATATAGGAGGATAGAAATGAGGAATAAACCGAGTTTTAAAATAAATATGCCAGAAATAAATATATATATATTGATTATCGGAATAACAAGTTTAATCCTACTTTTCTATAATTTATATATAGGAAGTTTGTTTTTCTTTGGCTTTATTTATATAGTGTTTCATAATTGGAGAATTGCTAATTTTAGAAAAAAAGAGTGGAATAGATATATTGAAACTTTATCTTTAGATATAGATGAAACAACAAAAAAGGCTATAATGAATTTACCTATACCCCTTTGTATTCTAGAGTTCGATGGAAATATATCATGGTATAATAAAAAGTTTTATGATATGACACAGTCGCTAGACTTACTTGGTGAAAACATCGATAATATAATTAAAAATATTAATTTAAGAAAAGTATTAAATGAAAATAAAGAAATGTATACTGAAGTAAGTTACAAAGATAGGGAGTATACAGTTGTTTATAATGTTATAAAAAATGAACAAAATAAGCAGGTAAAATATTTAATGATGCTTTATTGGATAGACAAAACTGAATATTTAGCTCTTACTCAAAAATATGAGGAAGAAAAAAATATTATAATGCTAATTCAAGTAGATGGATATGACGAAGTATTAAAGAGTGCTAATGAAGAAAAAAGATCATTAATTTCTGTAGAGTTAGAAAGAATATTATCTGGACTAGAAATATCCTTACAAGCTGCAGTAAAAAGAACGTCAAAAGACAAATACATAGTTATAACTAATCAAAAAGGTTTATCTAAATTGCAAGAAAATAAATTTACTATTTTAGATACGATAAGAGATATTGATTATGGAAATACACTTCCTGTAACTATAAGTATAGGTGTTGGAAGAGATGGCGATTCTATTTATGAAAATATTAAACTTGCAGCTGGAGCTTTGGACTTGGCCCTAGGTAGAGGTGGAGATCAAGCAATTGTAAAAACAAAAGATAAGTTTGAGTTCTACGGAGGGAAGTCTAAGGCTGTTGAAAAAACAACAAAAGTTAAATCTAGATTAATAGGTCATGCATTAAAAGAAATAGTATCTCAAAGTAAAACAATTTATATAATGGGGCACAAGTATCCTGATTTAGATGCTATGGGAGCAGCAGTTGGTATATTTGATATATGTAAATCCTTGAAGAAGGAAACGTATATAGTATTAGATACTGTTAATGAATCAATAGATGAGTTTGTAAGTAGGCTTAATAAATGTGAATATTATAAAGATTTATTTATAAGTAAAGAAGATGCAATAAGGAACTGTACTAGAGATACTCTAGTAGTTGTGGTAGATACTCATAGACCTAGTTATACGGAATGTGAAGAATTACTAGAAATTAGTAAAAAAGTAGCAGTTATAGATCACCATAGAAAAGGTGTAGAATTTATTCAAGATACTGTTTTATCATTCCATGAAATCTATGTATCATCTACTTGTGAAATGGTAACAGAAGTTGTCCAATATTTAGAGGATGATGTTAAAATAAATAAACTTACAGCAGAGGGACTTCTTGCAGGAATAAGTTTAGATACAAAGTTCTTTGCATTTAAAACAGGAGTAAGAACTTTTGAGGCTGCTTCTTATTTAAAGAAGGCAGGAGCAGATACTACAGAAGTTAAGAAGCTATTTAGAGCAAATGTGGAGGACTTTAAAACAAAAGCAGATATTATAGGTAATACACGTATTATTGATAATAGAATATGTATATCTTATTCAAAAACACAATCTGAAAATATAAATGTAGTTATTGCACAGGCTGCAGATGAACTATTAACAGTAAAGAAAATAGAGGCATCATTTGTATTAGGTGAGAAAGATAATACTATATTTATAAGTGCAAGATCATTAGGAAAAATAAATGTACATGTTTTAATGGAAAAACTAGGTGGAGGTGGACACATGGATATAGCTGGTGCCCAAATGGAGGGCGTGTCTATCAAGGAAGCCTATGAAAAAGTAAATGAAATAATAGAACAATACTTAAGGGAGGAAGACTAAATGAAAGTAATATTATTAAAAGATGTTAAAGGAACAGGAAAAAAAGGAGAAGTTAAAGAAGTAAGCGATGGATATGCAAAAAACTTCTTATTACCTAAAAAAATGGCAGTAGTTGCTGATAATACAAATATAAAAGAGTTAAATGAAAAAAATAAATCAAAAGAATTAAAGGCTCAAAAAGAATATGAAGAGGCTGTTGAATTAGGAAAGAAAATGGAAGATATGTCAGTAACTATATACTCTAAAGCTGGTGAAGGTGGAAGATTATTTGGATCAATAACTTCTAAAGATATAGCAGAACAATTAAAGAAACAACATGGCGTAGAAGTGGATAAGAGAAAAGTATCACTTGATGAGCCAATTAGAGTTTTAGGTTCAAGATTTGTTGATGTAAAAATACATCAAAAGGTAACTACAAAAATAAAAGTAGATGTTAAAGAAAAACAATAAGCACTAGGTTGAGGTGATAATAATGGAGGATATAAGTAGAATTCCTCCACATAGCGTGGAATCAGAACAATCAATATTAGGCTCTATTATCCTTGATAAAGATGCAATTATAACTGTAGCAGAAACTATAAATCCAAGCGATTTCTATAAAGAAGCTCACAAGATAATATATGAGTCTATGCTAAAGTTAAATAGTAACAATGAGCCTATAGATTTGATAACATTAATAGAGGAATTACGAAAAGAAGGGCATTTAGATAATATAGGTGGTATTAGTTATTTAACAAGTCTTTCAACAATAGTTCCAACGACATCAAATGTAAAGTATTACGCCAACATAGTGAAAGAAAAATCTGTCATGAGGCAACTTATTAAGGCTTCTAATGAGATTATAAACTTAGGATATGATGCTTCTACAGATGTTCAGGAAATATTAGATAAGGCAGAAAAAAACATATTTGATATATCTCAAGAAAAATCTGGAGATGATATTCAACCAATAAACTTGGTACTACAAGATACCTTTGATATGATTGAAAGGTTATGTACACAAAAAAGTGACGTTACTGGAATAACCACTGGATTTGCAGATTTAAATAAAAAAATAAATGGACTACAAAGAACAGACTTGATTTTACTAGCAGCAAGACCTGCCATGGGAAAAACAGCATTTTCACTAAACCTTGTTCAGAATGCTGCATTAAAAGGTGATGCATCTGTAGCAGTGTTTAGTTTGGAGATGTCTAAGGAACAGCTTGTTCAACGTATACTTTCTGCACAATCTAATGTGGAACTAAGTAAAATAAAAACTGGTACACTTGGTGAATCAGATTGGCCAAGGATAATAGATGCCATGGCGGTATTATCAGAAGCCAATATTTTTATAGATGATACCCCAGGTATAAAAATATCAGAAATAAGATCAAAATGTAGAAGATTAAAGATAGAAAAAGGATTAGACTTAATCATGATTGACTACCTTCAATTAATGGAGGGGGAAGGGAAAAACGAAAATAGACAGCAAGAAATAGCTAAAATCTCTAGATCTTTAAAAATATTAGCTAAAGAATTGGATTGTCCTGTAGTTGCCCTTTCACAGTTATCTAGATCTCCAGAACTTAGAAAAGACCATAGGCCTATATTATCAGACTTAAGAGAGTCTGGATCTATAGAGCAGGATGCAGATATAGTTATGTTCTTATATAGAGATGAATACTACCATGAGGATTCTGAAAAGAAGAATATTGGAGAAGTCATAGTGGCAAAGAATAGACATGGTGAAACTGGAAATGTAGAATTAGTATGGTTTGGTCAAGTTCAAAAATTTGCCGACAAAGTTAGAGAAATATAAACACATATCCACAGAACAACCTTTCTATATTTAAGAAAAATGTGGATATTTATGAAAAAATAGTATTAAATACAGTAGATGCAATAAAATGTTATGCACAGTATCCACAAATTGTATGTGGATAAATGTGTATAACTAAATAAATATGTATAAAAGTTAATTATGAGTTGTTTATAAGATAAGGATATCTTTTAAACAACTCATAATTATGTCCAAAAATAAGTTAATAAGGAGGAGTATAAAATGAAGATAGAAATGTTTTTTGTATATCCAATTATGGGGATTGTTAATAAAGAAAGTAATTTATTCAGAATTGTGGATAATAATTTGAAAGAAACCTTAATAATTTATTTAATGGAAGAAAAAAAT
>NZ_JANKBY010000141.1:0-8850 GCF_024621905.1 Terrisporobacter muris | reverse complement strand
AAAGTTTGGCTATGTCTATTACTATTAATATGCTCTTTTTTAAATAGTTATTATCATTTTTTATTAGTTAATCTCTTCAAGCAATTTTCTAAAATATTTTTTATTCATATGTCCTTAACTACATTCATCATGTATTTATACATCCTATATTTTATCAATAATATAACTATAGTTATAATAATGTTAATGATAAAGTAGAAAGTAGTGCTCCACATTTAATAGATCACGCAAAAATGTATTATCAGGCGAAGAAGTTGGAAGTCAAATAAGCAAAAAATTAGTTGAAATAGGAGAGCAAGCTTTATTAGAAAAATATAATTCTTAAAAGTAAAAAGGTGAGCATGGCTTGCTCACCTTTTTATCACTTTTAGGGTTTCAAATAAATACATGGCAATATTTATTTGAATAATAGTTTTATATAGATAGTATAAATATTTGGGTAAAATATATACTACATAATAGCTTTTGTTCAGCTTACTGTAATTAAAACATTTATAAATAACAAATTAATAACCTAATGTTAATTATTAAAAAACTTGTAATACTTTGCCTTCTTCTGCTTGCATATACTCTTCAACAAATTCCTTGATTTCTATAAATGATGACATTAAATTATTTACAAATTCATCAGCCTTATCCTTTTGTTCAATTCTTGCTGCTGAGTTTATTACTATTTCATCTTTTCCCATCGTGTAAAATATTCCAAGACCATCAATAGTTTGTGGTCCAAAAGCACAATGAGATATATATTTTCCACCAACTCCACTTGTGGATAAGAAATCATATTTTAATTCCTTATATCCTTTGTCAGTGTATAATTCAGGCACTTCATTTATTCCTAATTCTGAACCAAATCTAGCTTGTATTTGAGCAAGTCCAAATAAGTGTCTTTCTACACCAAGACCTTTTTTGCAATCTTTGATTCTTGCAACGTGTGACATTGATGCACTTTGTAATAAATTATAAAGTTCAGTACCACTTACATTTTTTTCTACGAAAGCTTTTGCAAATTCAGCTTTTTCCATACTAGAAGATCTAGCACATTCTGTTCTTCCTTGTCTAAATTCTCTTACAGCAACTGACTCATAAGTACTTCTTATTTTTCCAAAAGTCTTATATTGCGCTGTTTGAAGGGCTATATGGAAGAATGCATCAGGGCTCATTTTTAATTCTTTAGCTTTGTTTCCTCCAAATTCAGTAAAATATTCAAAATTAAAGTGATAAGCTTCTTCCTTCTCTCTTTGTTCTTCCTTTAATTTAAATAACGATATTTTAGCATCTCTACTTAATAAAAAATCTAATTTTTTAGGGAATACAACTCTTTTAATTGAATCAACATCTATTATTCCTGTTTCTAAATCATTATTTATTAATTCAAGAACAGAGAACATTGTTGAACCATCAAATCCAGTATGCTCTATATTTGCTCCTATTTCTTTAGATTCATTTATTATAAATTGAACACTCTTATCAAAACATCTATTATTACCATCTGATAATAAAATATCTTTTGTTGATTCTTTTACATCTTTGTATCCTTTATCTATACACATAACAAATAAAGCATCTTTTACTTCATTGAAGTTTCTTAAGTTTTCCTCTGTCACTAAAATTTGATCAAGAATTTCTTTCCCTAAATCTCTTGTAGTTGAGGTATATAGGAAAGGATTAAAACTTTCTACTTCTTTATTATTTTTTAATGATTCCAATGCTATTATTAATGAACTTATACCTATTCTTTGACCATTTTCATCACTTAACATTATTTTATATATATTATTATCTTTGAATACTACGCAGTAATTATTTGTTTTATCAAATTTCCCTACATAGAATTCATCCCTATTAGCATTAACCATTCTCATACTTTTGAACATCCTTAAATATTGTTCCATACATAAAGGATTTCCTTTTATCATATCAACTGGTAAACTTTTATCCACTATTTGATGATATATTCCTGTTGTACTGTAAGCTACTCTAGCTAATATTTCTTCTAAAGAGTATTTTTCTTTATATTTTTTATTATTTAATAATGCTGAGAAACTCACATCAGGTATTATTGAACATCTACCTTCTAAGTACATATCATCCCACATTGGAAATAACCAGCTATTATTATCTTTAATAGTATTTTTATATTCTAACAGCCTTTGATGAAGTTTTTCACCTATTCCTCCAGACTTTCCAAACTCTTCTACTATTGATTTAGTATTTTCTAATTCTTCTTTTGTTAATAATGGTTTTATCCACTCTAAATACTTTGCTAGTGTGTCTTTAAGTTCTGGTATAGGCAAAGTTTGTAATTCATTTTGATATTTTAACATTTCTCCCATTGTCATCTCTCCTATTTATCCTCATTTTTTCAAAATATTACTTAATCAAAATTTTGCAATTCTAGTATGTTCATCTAGACATAATATAAGGTTAATTCCGTTTCTATAATAGCCACCTTAAGTTTAATGGAATTTAACTATAACCTTTGTAAATCTTTTTATGGGAAAGATTTGCATTTACAACACTCAATGAGCACATTATTGTGAATGTAAATCAATTTTGGTCTATGAAAATTTTTTATATTTAACTTAACAAAGGCAAATTTTATTATAGTTAAATTCCATTGATTGACATGTCAAATAATCATCTTGACATGATATATATTATCACCTTTTTCCTTGGCAATCGTTACCTTATGCATATATAATTCCTTAGGTTTATTGACTTCTTCAATGTATTTACACTAAATACAACAATTTTTGCATTATTTATATACTTTTTTTGTTTTTTGTAGTATTATCAAATCTATATAAATATTTTTTAATGAGGTATAAGATGAATTACAAATTTTTGAACTATGACAACAATTTACCCATAAACATTCAGTTTTTTGATAAACAAGACAATGAACCTGAGTGGCATAAAGATATAGAAATAATTTTAGTAGCAAGAGGAAGTGCCAATTTAGATATAAAAAACACTACTTATAATCTAGATGGAGAGAATTTAGTTTTAATCAATAGCTCTGAAGTGCACAAACTATATAATATTTCAGAAGATAGCTTAATTATAAGCTTATACTTTGATCCTCACTACTTTGAAAAATATTATACTAATTTTGATAAATTATATTTTTCTTGCAACACTTCATTAATTATAGATATAGATTCAGATAGTAAAGAAAAATACCATAATATGTTCTCATTGTGTTCTTCAATTATGTTGTCTACATTATATAATAATAATTTAGACAAAATTAAGATATTAAAAAATACTTTTAGCTTGGTAGAACACCTCATAGATAATTTTTCTTTGGAATGCAGTTTAGATAAACCTGACTTATCTGTATATCATCAAAGATTCAATAGAATCTTGCAATATATAAATGAAAACTATACTAATAAAATTACTTTATCTGACTTAGCCCAAAGAGAATATTTAAGCACTCATTATGTTTCTAGATTTTTTAATAAATATATGGGCGTGGGTTTTATAAAATACTTAAATAATTTTAGATTGGAAAAATCCATGTATGACCTTGTTAATACTAATAAAAGCATACTTGATTTATCCTTAGATCATGGATTTTCATCTTTAAAGTCTTATAGAAATACGTTCTTTGAAAAATATAATATGTCTCCATCTGTTTATAGAAAAAATTATACATCTGCTAATAATATGACTGAAAGTAATAGTACCCTTCCAAGCAAAAACATTGCTGAATTTATTGATTATTTACAAAAATACGAAAGCAATCAATTTAGTAATCCTAGGGTTGAGTATATTACTAAAGAGATAAATGGTGTATCTTTTTCTAAAAAAAATTGGGTGAACTTTGAAAAGATTTTTTACTTTGATAACGTTTATGATGCTTTAAACTCCAATTGGCAAAAATATTTTACTAAAAGTATTGAGTTGATCAAACCTGATTTTATAAAATTTGCTGGTATTTTTAATGAATCCATGTATGATTACGATTCAATTAGAAATACTTATAACTGGTACAATTTAGAAAGTGTTTTAGACTTTTTTTCAAATATTCATATTACTCCGTTTTTAAAACTTGAATATGATGTAAAAAAAGAATCCATAAAAAAATTCTTTGCTAGACTGGAGTCTTTTATATTATTTTGTATAAATAAGTATGATTTGGAGTCAGTGAGAGAATGGAAGTTTGAACTTTCTTCTGTGGAAAAAGATTATCCTAATATGATTAAATTCTATAGAACCATCTTAGATTTAATTGCAGAAACTCCAACTTTATCAAAACTAAACTTTGGCATAGACTTTACTATTAATAGTAATTTCCACAAAGAGTATTTTATAAAATATATACAAGACAAAAAAATCAACTTTATCTCTGTATATGCTTCAGAAAAAGATTTCTTAGATACTAAAGATTTTGTTAGAATTTTACTAATGAAAACTAAAAAACTAATGAAAATAAAAACTTATTTTATTCAACAAGCAGAGAATCACTATTTAAATGATACTAGCTATAAAGCCACAAAAATAGTTCATAATGTTCTAAATGACTATTGTGAGTGTGACTCTCAATTTAATTTTATAGATAGTTCTAGCAACTTAAGTTTATTCAAAGGTGATACTGGCATGCTTACTTACAATGGCATAAATAAACCAAGTTTTAATGCTTTGTTTGTATTAAGTAAATTAAATGGTTATTTAGTTGACTGCGGAAGTGGTTATATTATAACTAAAAAGCAAAATTCTTATAGCATATTACTTTATAATCATCAAAATATACCAGACTATTTTAATCATAAAAGTGAAAATTATGATAAATTATATAAAAATGCTAAATTAAAAACTAAATTTATAGATTTAAAAATAAATTTGGAACCTGGTAAGTATAGTATAAAATCTTATATTTTTAATAAAAAGAACGGTTCCATATATGACGAGTGGATAAAAATGGGAAAACCTTCTGTTTCAAATCGAGAGGTATTAAGATTTCTGAAATCAAAAGAAAGTATCGGCCTAAAATTCTCTGATACTTCAGTAGAGAACTCTTTACATTTAAAAGAGCACATAATCTTAGGTAGCTTAAAACTAATAGAAATAAATAAAGTTTAACCTCAATTATCAATTTATCTTTTATCCAAAGAACATACAAAAGATAAATACCTTATAAATAAAAGAGCTCGATAAATTATCGAGCTCTTTTATCTAATATGATCTTTTCCTTCCTCTGCCATTTTGAAAAATGACCATGTAAGTAAACACATTAAAATGATTCCTGGTATTACAGTTATATTTGTTGAAGATTGTATTGTTTCTAAAGGGCCATCTATAAGTATGAATATAGATGGTATTAAAGCTAGAAGTATTGCCCAAAATAACCTAGACCATCTAGGTGGCTCTTGATTCTCATCTAAATGCTCTACTGTACAAGATGCTATAATATATGATATTGAGTCAAATGTTGTTGATGCAAATATTATTGCGCCTATTGTAAATAAAAATATAACTACTTTCCCCATTTTTAACATCCCCAGTATTTTGAATATAGTAGCATTTGCACCAAAATTCTGTAAATATGATATGACATCAAATGTTCCGCTAATCTGTAAGTATAGTCCATAGTTACCAAGTATCACAAATACTAAAGCACATCCTAAAGTTCCATATATAATAGCTCCAGATATCATTTGTCTAATAGTTCTTCCCTTTGAGATTTTTGCTATAAACATTCCTATTATCGGAGCTGATATTACCCACCATCCCCAATAAAACACTGTCCAACGTTCTGGAAATCCTGAGTTATTGATTGGATCTAGCCAGGTACTCATTTTAAGGAAGTTTTGACCTATTACTCCAATACTTGTCACTCCCATTTTTATTATAAAAACTGTAGGTCCTGTTATAAATACAAATAGTAAAATACCAACTACTATGCCTACATTTATATTACTTAAAACCTGTATTCCTTTTTTAAGTCCAAAATAAGAACTAATTGTAAATATTGCTACTATCAATAACAATATGACTAAACTTAAGTTTGTAGATTGTTTCATATTAAATATTTCACTTACACCTGTTGATACCATTGGTACACATAGCCCTAAACTTGTTGCACATGCCCCCATTGATGCAAATATAAATATTATATCTATGGTTTTACCTAAATAACTATCTGCTTTTTCTTTAAGAATAGGCTTTAAAGCATGACTAACTTTGAAAGCATTTTCCTTTTTAACAAAATAACAGTATGCTATTGGTAATGCTGGTAAAACATATAATGCCCATCCTGTTGGACCCCAGTGAAATATTCCATAAGATGCTGCAAATTCAGCAACTTGCCACGAGCCCGCTTCCATTCCAAAAGGTGGTTTTACATAATAGAAAATCCATTCTATTACACCCCAATACATTACGCTTGAACCAATCCCTGCACAAAACATCATAGTTGCCCAACTTATGGTCTTATACTCAGGTTTATCATTTTTATCTCCAAGTACAATATCTCCATATTCGCTAAAACATATATAAATACATATACCTATAGCAAAAAGGCCTATGAGAATATTTAAGAACCCAAAATTTGTCATTAAATAATCACTAATAGATCTTATAAATTCTTCTCCTATATCACCTAAAAATAACATAGGTATACTTAAACCTATAACTAAAAATAAACTACCTAAAAAAACAAACTTATCAATTACAATATTATTTTGCCTATTATTAAAACTATTTGCCATAAAATATACTCCTTGCTGACATGTATTTATAAAATAATAATTTCATAAATACTTATATTTATGATTTTTACTGCATATTTTATTTACCCATTATTACTATAAATAAATCACCTTTTCATTTATAAATAGCAAAATAAACGTCAATATGACGTTTATTTCACTTTATACTTACTTAAAATCTATTGTTAAATCATAACTATCACAATAATTCTATTTATATTATTTCTAGTACTTCTTATTCAAATACTAACTTTACTGACCAAACTATAAATCCCATAAAAGCCATTATACATAATGTTTGTACAATATTTTCCACTGGTGATTGAGCTGCACTTAATACTGCTTCTGGTGCTATTGGAACTATTCCTGGTATTTTCATATTATTTTTTTCCTCCATGATCTTTTCTTAATTGTCTAACAAATCCAGACATAGAAAGTATGAATATAAATAAGTATGGTATTGATAATACTATGGCAACAGCTTTAACTCCACTAAATGAACCTGCTATTAAATTTGCTGATGCAATAAGTACTATTATTATTGACCATATTACAGTTCTGTATTGAGGAGCATTCTCTGCACCATCACTAGTTATCATACTTAAAGATATGACAGAACTAGTTGCTGATGTTGATAAGAATACTACTATTAATATTACAAATAACGTTCCTGTTATTGTAAATAACGGGAATTGTTGTAATACCATTATAAATGATAAGTAAACATCATCTGGATTATTTATCATATAGTTTGCTATTTCTGCATTTCCTGCTATAGCATCTAATAACCCATGTCCACCAAATACACTAAACCATACAACTAAGAATATAGTTGGTACAAGTATTGACGCTGTAACTATTTGTTTTATAGTTCTACCTTTAGATATTCTTGCTATGAATATTCCTATAAATGGTGTCCATGATATCCACCACATAAGAGTAGTTATTGGCCAGTCATTAAACCATTGTTTATCTAATAAAGCGAAGTTTTCGAAACTTATTGGAAGTATATCTGTGAAAGTGCTTTTTAAAGTAGTAAGTATTGTTCCCATGTAGTAATCAGTTCTACCTGCGAAGAATACAAATAACAGTATAGCTATTGCTATTACTATATTTATATCACCTAAAGCTTTCATACCTTTTTGAACAGGTAATATAGCTGCCAATGTATAGACTACGAATAAAAGAGCTAATATTATTAATAACGGAGTAGTTCCTTCAAGGTTCATTCCGAATACACTTGTTAAACCATTCTTAACTTGGAATACACCTAGTCCTACCGATGCCGCCATAGTAAGAGCTGCTGCTGATGCACCCATTAAGTTAGCTACGTAAGCAACTGGCTTACTCCATTTTCTATCTTTAAATCCTTGTTCTATCGGTGTTCCTGGAAGGAATTTTGCACCTCTAGTATAAGTAAAGTATCCTACTACAAGCCCTGATATTGTATATATAGCCCATGCTGGTAATCCCCAGTTGAATAATGTTAATTTTAAAGCATTTTGAGCTGCTTCTGCTTCTGAAAAACCACCTGCTAAACCTAATGGTGATTGCATAAAATGAGTTAATGGTTCTGCAACCCCAAAGTTAACTAACCCAACACCTATACCTGCTGTGAATAACATAGCCATCCATGAGAATGTTGAAAATTCTGGCACAGTGTCTTTTCCACCTAACTTAACATTTCCAAATTTACCAAATGCTAAGTATACACATAAAGCTAATATTAATAAAGGCATTAATATTACAAACCAGTTAAAATCATTATTAAATCTTGATGTCCAACTGTATAAAGTTGTTGTTAAACTATCTGGATCTACAACTCCCCAGATAGAAAATATTGCTGTAAAGCAAGCCGAAGCCCAAAATAATGAGGAACTAACTTTTGGCTTCTTATTTTCTTTTACCTTTTCTGCTGTCATTTGCACGAGTCTTTACCTCCGTCTATTTTTTAGGTAGTTGAATTTTATACTTAAACTCAACTAAAATGATTACTATGTTAATTTAACATTTATACATTTTTTTATCGCTAGCTTGAAATCCTTTTTTTATAGTCTTTTTTATATATATTTATTTACATTTTTCGATATTGGTCATTTTTTATCCTTTTATGCTACTTTTTTTGTTTTAT
>NZ_JANKBY010000140.1:0-8937 GCF_024621905.1 Terrisporobacter muris | reverse complement strand
ATATTAAACTCATTATATAAAAGATCTATAATAAGCATTTTATTTTGCAAAATATCCCCCTTTGATAATAAAACTTTAATCACTTCACTTACCTGAATAGATGCTATATTAGCAGGAGTAAAAGATGGATTTCCAAGTTTATTTTCTATTCCAACATAATCACGTTTATATATTTTATTTAATGTATCATCACCAGGCATAATTGTGCATACTTGCCCAAACCATCCACCTATAGCTCCGTGTACTAATGGTATACTTAATTTTTTACAATATTTTTGAAGTAAAAATCTACTTTCAATATTATCTAATGCATCAACTACTACATTATGATGTCTTATTATTTCCATTCCATTCTCTTCACTAAATCCGTCTTCTATTATGGTTACATTTATATCTGAGTTTATATTATTAACCCTAACCTTAGCCTCTTTTGACTTGCTATACCCCAAATTCCTTTCAGTTGAAAGAATTTGCCTATTTAAGTTACTTTCATCAAATATATCCATATCTACAACAGTTAAGTGACCAATTCCTATTCTCGCCAGCATTTCAACTATATATCCACCTAAGCCACCACAACCTATTATACAAACTCTAAAATCTTTTAACTTTTCATTTTCATCAGGTGTAAGAGTTGATATATTTCTTAAGTATCTTTTTTTCATATCCTTAACCTCCTCCAACAGGTGGAAATATTGATATAACGTCCCCATCATTCAACATTCTATCACTGTTACCATCTCTTCCATTTAAAAGCATAATTGCCACTTCATTTTCATCTATATTTAATATATTGATAATATCTAATATGGTTGTATTCTCATTTATTTTTATTTTTTGTTTTTTCTCTCTACCTTCTCTGAAAGTAGCAAATAATCTTACCTCTACTTCCATAAATTCACCTCCTTCAACAGTAATAACCCCTAAATATATTAGGGGTTATTACCTTAAATTATAGTCCAAGTCTGTCAATTTATAATATTAATGGCTAGCAAGTTGCTCCAGCCTCAATATTACCAATGTATTCATCTAATCCTAATTTTTTAAGTGTATCTTCAGTAGGAACTCCATTTTCATCCCATCCTCTAACACTATAGTATTCAGGTAATAATATATCTAATTCATATATTTCACCCTTAGTTGGCCCTGCAACTATAGGATCATTTAATAATCTTTCTGGTAATGTATCTTGAGATTTATCTATGCCTGCTTTTATATTAAATATTTTTTCTAATGTCCATATTCTATCTCCAGCTTCTAATAATGTCTCTGGAGTATAAATATCACCACAAACTGCATTATACATTTCTGTATAGTCAGGAAGTCCTAGTCCAAATGTAGTAAATATACAAAGTCCCATAGAATCTATTACTGCAGTTAAATCATGGAATACCTTAGCATAAGCTGGCTTTCCTTCTAGTGCTAATCTATCTAATTTTTCTGGTACTCCAAGTATTTCTGGATTTATCATATATCCTTTAATATGACATCCACCTCTATTATTTACAGCATAAGTTATACCATGGCCTTTTACTCCTCTTGGATCATAAGCTGGCAATTCTTGTTTCTTAACTGTCATTGAATATTGAGTTGCATTGTAACTTTCACATAATCTATATGAACCTTCAGCTAGTTTATCTCCAAATCCTTCTCTAAGTCCCATCTTTTTAGTCCAAGCAACCATTGATTCAACATCTCCCCAATTTAGAGATAATCCATCAGCTACTAATTCTTCATCTTTTATATATCCTCTTTGATATAACTCCATAGCCGCTGCTATCGTAGCACCTGCAGAAATTGTATCTAACCCATATTCGTTACAAAGCTCATTAGCTCTATTTATTGCATCTAAATCATAAATATCACAGTCTGAACCAAAAGACCATAAAGTTTCATATTCCGGTCCTCCAACTTCTCTACCATCATTTAATTTTACCCATCTACCACAAGCTATCGGACATCTATAACATGGATTTTTTTTAACTAAACAATTTTCTGTCATAGCTTCTCCACTTATTAAATCAGCTTTTTCAGTATAAGATTCTTGGAAATTTCTAACTGGATGTATACCATTCTCATTTATTATATTAACAAGTACAGCGGTACCATAAGTAGGAAGTCCTCCACCTGCAACTGGGTCATTTTTTAATATATTGACTTTATCAGCATTTACTTTTTTAACCAATTCAGAATCAGCTACTTCTACTTTTTTACTTCCTTTAACTACTACTGCTTTTACATTTTTAGAACCCATTACAGCTCCAACTCCGCCTCTACCAGCAGCTCTATCCACATCGTTCATTATTGCTGCCATTGGTGATAATTTCTCTCCCGCTGGTCCAATACACATTACATTTGTTCCAGGATGTGCTTCTGTTAATGCATCTGTTACTTCAGAAGATACCATTCCCCAGTATTTTTCAGCATCTTTAATTTCTACTGTTTCATCATCTATATATAAGTAAACTGGCTTTTCTGATTTGCCTTCCATTATTATCATATCGTATCCAGTTGATTTAAATTTAACTCCCCATTTACCACCTGAATTTGATATAGCTATAGTACCTGTTAAAGGTGCTTTTGTTACAACCATATATCTTCCTGAAGTTGGCATTGGAGCCCCTGTCAATGGTCCTGTAGCTATAATTAATTTATTATCTTCACTCAATGGATCTACTTTAGGATCTACCTCGTCAATAAAAGTTTTTACACCTAATCCCCTAGCCCCTATATACTTTTGAGCTAACTCTAAGTTTAATTCTTCTACTTTAACTTCCTGAGTAGAGAAATTAACTCTTAATACTTTTCCAACATATCCATTCATAGCATTTCCCCCTTAAACTTATTTAATATTTTTTGCTAAACCAGTTATGACTTCTTATCCATTACTTGAGATCTAAAATAAAAAACCATCATGTAAAAAGTATTATAATACCTTTTAAATGATGGCTTTTTCACACAAATAAATTCTATTTGGAAAATAGACAGTATTATAATTCTACTATCTCCTTTCCATTGGGAGGCATAAAAATTTCTAATTATACCCTACTGTTTTACTAACCATAGATAGACCTTAGGTTTGGTAAAATCGGAGAATTTCATATTCACTTTATACTTTAAATGTAGTACATATATTTTTAATTGTCAATATATTTCGAATATTTATTTAATACCTTATCCTCAGCAAGGAATTAGACATGTCAAAAAATTTAGTTATTTTCTTGCACATTCGCTAGCAGATCCTTTTAATATATCAATACCATGATTTAAAGCAGGCATTATGCATTCCATACTTTCTTTTACAGCTTTCGGACTTCCTGGCATATTTATTATTAAGGTTTCTTTTCTTATAACAGATACTCCTCTACTAAGCATTGCTTTCTTTGTAAATTGCATGCTATAACTTCTGATTGCTTCTGATATTCCTGGTACAAGTTTTTCAGCTATTTCTAATGTTGCCTCAGGAGTATTATCTCTTTTCGAAAAACCTGTTCCTCCAGTAGTTAAAATTAAATCTACCTTATTTTCATCGCAAAGTTGTTTCATTTCACTTGAAATTGTATCTTTATCATCAGGTAATACTTTGTAATAAACTACTTGGTATCCAAAACTAGAAACTATTTCTTTTATTTGTAGACCACTTTCATCAACTCTTTCTCCTTTTGATCCTTTATCACTAGCTGTTATTATTCCTACTCTATACATACTACTCTCCCTCTATTAAAATTTCATCACCTGGTTTTATTACTCCACCATGCAACACTTTTGCAAATATACCTTCTCTTGGCATTATACAATCACCCATTTTCTTAAATATTTCGCATCCTTGATGACATTTCTTACCTATCTGAGTGATTTCTAAAATTACATCATTACATTTAAATATAGTTCCAACTGGTATGGTTCTAAGGTCATATCCTTCTACAACTAAATTTTCTCCAAAAGCTCCTGACTTGACACCTGCTCCCAATTCATTAAAAGCTACAACCTTTTCATGAGATAGTAAACTTACTTGTCTATGCCATTTACCAGCATGAGCATCTCCTTGTATACCAAAATCTTCAATAAAAATTCCCTCATCTACGCTTTTCTTTTGTACACCTTTTTTTTCACTTAGACATACCGCAATAATTTTTCCCATTGTTCTTCTCTCCTTATCCCCCAATTTGTACCATATTTTTATTTTCTACATTTTCTATATTACTATCATGATAAAAGTTATGCCCTAGTGGTTTGTTTCTTATGGCATGGTATATCATGTTTTCTAACTCTTTATCTGTAATATCACTTCTTATAGGCTCTTTTAAATCTATGCCTTTATTATAATGCAAGCATAATTTTAAAAATCCATTTGCTGTAAGTCTTACTCTATTACAGGTTTCACAAAATTCATTACTAATAGCACTAATTAAACCAATATATCCTTTAAATTTGTCGTTTTTATAATATACTGCTGGGCCATTTCCTCTCTTTTCTTTTACTTTTTTAAATGAACCATACTCATCTTCTAGTAAACCTAGTATTACTTCATTCGAAATTCCTGTGTAATTTTTGCCGTATCCTATAGGCATTAATTCAATAAATCTTACATCTATATTATTATTTTTAGAATAAGCCGCTATTTTAACTATTTCTGATAAATTATTTTCTTTTATTGCTAAACAATTTATTTTAACCCTTACACCTAAATCAATAAGCTTGTCTATTGCCATAGAAACATTTTCGTATTTATCACGTCTTGTTATCTTAAGAAATTTGTCTCTATTTAAAGTATCTAAACTTATATTAATCGCATCTATTCCTGCTTCATATAATTGATCTGCCATTTCATATAACAACACTCCATTAGTTGTTATAGTTACTTCATCTATACCATTAATTCCTTTTATTTCTTTTATTAAATCAATTATATCTTTTCTTACTAAAGGTTCACCTCCAGTAATTTTAATTTTCTTTATTCCTAAATTTGCAATACATTTACAAATTCTGATAATCTCATCATAAGATAAAATTTCTTCATGAGAAATATTTTCTATACCTTCCTCCGGCATACAGTAGACACACCTAAGATTACATCTATCTGTAACTGATATTCTCATATACTCTATTTTTCTATTTAGTTTATCTATCATAAACATCCCCCACTTATAGATTAAATTTTTATGAATCTATTTATTGCTCATAACTTTTCATATAATCTAGTATTTTTTCAGTTATAAAGTCTATATTATTTAAATCTATTATATTATAATTTCCGTCTATAACCTTTAAATCCGATAATATACCTATTAAGTTTTTTTTACTACATACGGATTTGCTTGAATTTCCTTTTCTCACAATTTCTAATTTAGGATAGTCAGAAGCTTTAAATCCTTCTAATAAGATAATATCAGCTTCAGGAAATAGTTTAATAAAATATGTCTCATCAACAGATTTTTCTTCTTTTATTATCATGAATTTATTATTAGAAAATATAGCAGTGCCATAAGCTCCTGCTTTTTTATGTTCATATGTATCTGTTCCAACTTCATCACCTTGAAAATCATGTCCATCATGTTTTATAGTGGCAACCTTATATCCTTTTTCACAAAGCTTAGGTATAAGTTTTGTAATTAATGTAGTTTTACCAGAGTTTTTACACCCGCTAATTGCTAATAAAAATGGTTTCTTGCCCATATTAACCTCTCCTATATAAGTATAATATCTACTTCATCTCCTTTTAAAAGCTGTTTTGTTCCAGGTTTTATATCTATCAAACAGTTGCATCCTAGCATAGAAGACATCATACCTGGCGAATGTCCTCCCTCAGGTAGATAAACTTTATTGTTTTTATAAATTCCTCTTACAATTCTTCTTCCTTTACTAGACTTTAGAAAATCATCCTCCATAATAGATTTTACTCTTATTTGTTTTAAATCTATATCTCCAGTTAATTTATAAATTAATTCTTTTCCCATGATTTCAAAAGTAGCTATAGCTGCAAATGGATTACCTGATAAGGATATTATTGGTTTGTTTTTATAAATAGAGTATATTGCAGGTGTTCCCGGTTTCATCTTAACTCTCCAAAATAATCTGTTAGCATTTATTGTTTTTATAACTTCATGCATTATATCTTTTTTACCAACAGAAACTCCTCCTGTAGTTATAATTACATCTACTTTATCTATTAAGTTATATATTTCTTCACTTACATAATGGACTTCATCTGATATAATCTTAGAACTAACTATTTCACATCCAAAATCCAAAAGCCTCATTGAAATAGCAACTCTATTACTATCATAAATTTTTCCTTTGCCTAAAGTTTGACCGACACTAATAATTTCATCACCTGTACTAATTATTCCGACCTTTGGTTTTCTTTGTACTAATACTTGTGTAATTCCCATAACAGCTAATAAGCCAATATGTATATATGTTAATTTTTCACCTTTAGAAATCAGTTTACTTCCTTTTTTTACGTCCTCACCAGCAAAACAATAATTCTCGTATCTTTTTAGTTCAGAATAGATTTCAACTTCATTCATATCATAATTAGTGCTTTCCTGTCTAATTACACAGTCTGCCCCCTCTGGTATTTCAGCACCTGTCATTATTCTAATAGCTTGCTTATTCTTCAATATAGTATTTATGTCACCACCAGCAAAGACCTCATCTACAACCTTTAATTTAATTGGGTTGTCTTTGCTTGCACCCAATGTATCTTCTGATTTTAATGCATATCCGTCAAGGGGCGATCTATTGAAAGGCGGTTGATTTATTGGTGCATAAATATCTTGTCCTATTATTCTTCCCCTAGCTTCTTCTATATTTACTTTTTCTGTATTACTTATTTGATTCACTGACTCACCTATAATTTGCAAAGCAAGTTCTAACTCAATATTCTCCATAGATAATCTCCTTCTTATATCTGATTCTAATATAATCTGCTATCTTTAATATATTTCTAAATTAAAACAATAAAAAACTATGTCATCTTTATATTTAAAAAGAAAACATAGTTAAATAAAGCTAAAGTCATAAATACCTCTTTAACTAAAAATAAATTCTCTTTTCAAACAATGGAAGGCTAGCATGTTTCCATATTAACCCGAGGCAATATAATTTGCCTGGCTAGATATCATAGACCTTAATCCTTAGATATGTTAGCTTGAGAATATTAAATTTTATTTATTGTAACATTTAATTAATTGTTCATACTCTTCTGGTGTATTAATATTTTTAAAAACATCGTCTGATAAATCTGTATCCTCCAATAATAATTCAACAAAATTACTATTACGAATTAACTTTAAAGGCTTGTATTCCTTATTATCTATCAATTCCTTCATATAAGGAATTACATTTTTTGAATATATAGCACCCAAAGGATATAATAATCTATTTTTAGAAAAAAGTACTATATCTATGTTATTTTTCATATTTGCTTGTAACTCATTTATTAACTCCTTATTTATAAAAGGCATATCGCATGCTGTTATAAATAAATAATCTTCTTTGCAGTTTTTAAGAGATGAATACATTCCTCCCATAGGGCCAATATCATCGTAGATATCTACTATAACTGATAATCCCATTTCTTCATATTTTTTAATTTCTTCTGAAGAAAACTTTTTGTTAACCGATAAGTATATATTGGAAAAACCTTCCAAGACACCTACTATTTGTTCTAAAAAAGTTACTTCATTTATTTTTAAAAGTCCTTTTACATTTCCTCCCATACGGCTGTTTTGTCCACCCATAAGTATTAAGGCTCCTATGTCCACAGTATCACCTCTAAATCTCCATTAAAAATTTCTATACTCATTTACCAAATCCACAATTTGGATAGTGGCATACATCACAGTTTAAACATAAACCACCTAAGCCTAATTTGCTCAAATCATCTTTAGTAATTTTTTCATCCGCCATAACGCGAGGCAAAATCAAGTCAAATACTGTTCTTTTAGCGTACATAACACATCCTGGAAGCCCTATAATTGGTATATTCCCTTTATAGTATGATACTAACATCATTGCTCCTGGAAGTACTGGCGCACCATAACTAACAATATCTGCCCCTGTATCCTTTATTGCTTTTGGCGTTTTATCATCAGGGTCAACACTCATTCCTCCTGTACATAAAACCATATCTGCTCCATTTGAAATAAATTCTAAGATTGCATTTGTTATATTTTCAGGGTTATCATTCACAATAGTTTGTCCAAGCACATCCACATCAAATTCTTTTACTTTTTCCATAATTACGGGCCCAAAAGTATCTTCTATCCTGCCATAAAATACCTCATTACCAGTCGTTACTATACCAACTTTCTTATGTACAAAAGGCTTAATACTAAGTATAGGACCGTCACTACATAGCTCTTGTGCTTTTTTCATTTTTTCTTCTTCTATTATTAATGGTATTATTCTTGTCCCCGCTAATTTATCTCCCTTTTTTACAGGAAAATTCTCATGTCTTGTTGCTATCATCATTTCACCAAGAGAATTTACTTCTCTAAGCTTATCGATATTTATTTTTAATAAACCATTTATACTTGAAAAAAGTTCTATCTTTCCTTCTTTTACATCTGATTCTTCCATATATTCATTTTTGCATATATCTCTTAATATGATTGCTGCCTCATTTTCATGAAGCATGCCCTCTCTTTTTTCCCATACATACAAATGATCCTTACCTAGAGATAGTAAAGTATTTATATCTTCTTCTTTTACTACATGGCCTTTTTTAAAAGCGACTCCCTTTACCTTATCCTTAACTATTTGTGTTATATCATGGCATAAAACGTGACCTACTGCATCTTTTGTTTTTATTTCTTTCATTATTTTCATTAGCTTGTAATTTACCTAAAGCACCTGCAAACATTCCCATCTTCTTACCTAAAACTGGTCCTAAAGCTTTGAAGTTTGGTTTTAAGCTATAGTTCATAGATC
>NZ_JANKBY010000013.1:0-29539 GCF_024621905.1 Terrisporobacter muris | reverse complement strand
ACATTTTCTAGCTAATAAGTCAACTTCATCTTCATCATTACCATACCAAGTTGTATTTTCCATTATTCTCTTTATATCAGCATATTTAGAAACACCATCATTAGATACTCCACAAGCTAACTCATTTAGTGTGCTTGAGAGATACGAATTGTAAGGAAAGAGAGTTAGCCCTAATATTTTAATATTTTTTACTTTTAAAAAACAGGAACACCCGGAACTGTGTATCGGTATTAAAATAAATAAAGGTTAATGATAAACAAGCGAAGAAGGAGGGAAATAAAACATGGCTAAAAATGAAAAAATAAGAATAAGATTAAAATCTTATGATCACAAATTATTAGATTTTTCTGCTGGTAAAATAGTTGAAACTGCTAAAAAAGCTGGATCACAAGTTTCAGGACCTGTGCCACTACCAACAGAAAAACAAGTAGTTACTATATTAAGAGCTGTTCATAAATACAAAGATTCTAGAGAGCAGTTTGAAATAAGAACTCACAAAAGATTAATAGACATAACAAACCCAACGCCTAAGACTGTTGATTCTTTAATGAAATTAGACTTACCAGCAGGTGTTGATATAGAAATAAAGTTATAAGAACAAACACCTAAGATATTATCCTATAAGGTGACTATCTTAGAATGATTACTAAATTAGGTAATCCGCTGTAAGAATTATAGGAGGTGCTAATATGAAAGGAATATTAGGAAAAAAAATAGGTATGACTCAAATATTCACTGAAGCTGGAGAAGTAGTACCAGTAACAGTTGTTGAGGCAGGACCAGTTGTTGTAACACAAGTTAAAACAATAGAAAATGATGGATACAATGCAGTTCAAGTAGGTTTTGTAGATGCTAAAGAGAAATCTTTAAACAAGCCTCAAAAAGGACATTTAGCTGCAGCTAACACATTAAAAAAACACTTAAAAGAGTTCAGAGTTGAATCTGTAGATGCTTATACAGTTGGACAAGAAATAAAAGCTGACGTATTCGCAACAGGTGAAATGATAGATGTAACAGGAATATCTAAAGGGAAAGGATTCCAAGGTCCAATAAAGAGACATGGTCAATCAAGAGGTCCAGAATCTCATGGTTCTAGATACCACAGAAGACCAGGTTCAATGGGAGCTTGTTCTTACCCAGGTAGAGTTTTCAAAAACAAAAAATTAGCTGGACACATGGGTAGCGTTAAAGTTACAGTTCAAAACTTAGAAGTAGTAAGAGTTGATGCTGAAAAGAACTTTATATTAGTTAAAGGTGCTATACCAGGAGCTAAAGGTTCAGTAGTAACAATAAAAGAAGCAGTTAAGGCTTCTAAATAAGACTAACCTAAGAAAGGAGGATGCACAATGCCAAAATTAAATGTATTGAATATGAATGGACAAAATGTTGGTGAAATAGAATTAGCTGATTCTATATTCAATGTTGAAGTTAACGAACATGTTTTATATGAAGTAGTTAAAAACCAACTTGCAAATAAAAGACAAGGTACTCAATCTGCAAAAACTAGAGCAGAAGTTAGAGGTGGCGGAAGAAAACCTTGGAAACAAAAAGGAACAGGTAGAGCAAGACAAGGTTCTATAAGAGCTGTACAATGGATAGGTGGAGGAGTTGCTTTCGCACCAAAACCAAGAAATTACAGATATACTTTACCTAGAAAAGTTAGAAGATTAGCTATGAAATGTGCTTTATCTTCAAAAGTACAAAACAACGAAATGATAGTATTAGACGCTTTAACAATGGAAGCTCCTAAAACTAAAGATTTCGCAGCTGTATTAAAAAACATAAATGCTGGTAAAAAAGCTTTAGTAGTAATGGCTGAGAAAAACGAAAACATAATAAAATCAGCAGCGAACATACAAGGTGTTGAAACTGCATTAGTTAATACTATAAATGTTTATGATATCTTAAAATACGATTCTTTCGTAATAACAACAGATGCTGTTAAAAAAGTGGAGGAGGTGTACGCATAATGACTAATCCACACGATATAATAATAAGACCAATCGTTACAGAAAAAAGTATGGCTGAAATGGCTGAAAACAAATACACATTTGAAGTAAGCAAAAAAGCTAATAAAACTGAAATAAAAAAAGCTGTAGAAACTATATTCGGAGTTAATGTTGAAAAAGTAAACACATTAAACTACGATGGAAAAGTTAAAAGAATGGGTAGAAGTGTAGGAAGAACTGCAAGTTTCAAGAAAGCAGTAGTTAAGTTAACTGCTGATTCTAAAGAAATAGAATTCTTCCAAGGAATGTAATACCTTTTATTAACATAAGGAGGAAAAAAGATGGCTATTAAAAAGTTTAAACCAACTTCTCCTGCCTTAAGACAAATGACAGTTTTAGTTTCTGATGAGATAACAACTAACCAACCAGAGAAATCTCTTTTAGTTTCTTTAAAGAAGAACTCTGGTAGAAATGCTCACGGGAAAATAACTGTTCGTCACAGAGGTGGAGGAAACAGAAGAAAATATAGAATAATAGATTTCAAAAGAAATAAAGATGGAATACCTGCAAAAGTTGCAACTGTTGAGTATGATCCAAACAGAACTGCTAACATAGCTTTATTAAACTATGCTGACGGTGAAAAGAGATATATATTAGCTCCAGTTGGAATAAAAGTAGGAGATACTTTAATGTCAGGACCAGATGCTGATATAAAACCAGGTAATGCATTAGCATTAAAAAATATGCCAGTTGGTACAATAATTCACAATATAGAATTAAAACCAGGAAAAGGAGCTCAGTTAGTTAGATCTGCTGGTGTTTCTGCTCAGTTAATGGCTAAAGAAGGAACAAAGGCTTTATTAAGATTACCATCAGGAGAAATGAGATATGTAGCTATAGACTGTAAAGCTACTATAGGACAAGTTGGTAATGCTGAACACGGTAACGTTGTTATAGGTAAAGCTGGTAGAGTTAGACATATGGGTATAAGACCTACAGTTAGAGGATCTGTAATGAACCCTTGCGATCACCCTCATGGTGGTGGTGAAGGTAGAGCTCCAATCGGTAGATCTGGACCAGTTACTCCATGGGGTAAACCTGCACTTGGATACAAAACTAGAAAGAAAAACAAAGCATCTAATAAATTAATAGTTTCAAGAAGAACTAAATAATAGATGATTAAATAGATTTTATGAATTTATTTTACTCAGAGAGGAGGAAATTAGATGTCAAGATCAACTAAAAAAGGACCTTTTGTACATGCTAGACTTTTAAAGAAAGTTGAAGAAATGAATGCATCAGGAAATAAGGAAGTTATAAAGACTTGGTCAAGAAGTTCAACAATATTCCCTCAAATGGTAGAGCACACTATAGCTGTTCATGATGGAAGAAGACATATACCTGTTTATATAACAGAAGATATGGTTGGACATAAATTAGGAGAATTTGTTCCTACTAGAACGTTCAAAGGACACAAAGACGACGAAAAGAGTAACAAGAGAAAATAATACCATTCTTACTAAGGAAGGAGGATATTAAAATGGAAGCAAAAGCAATTGCAAAATATGTACGTGTATCTCCAAGAAAAGCTGGACAAATATGTAGCTTAGTTAGAGGTAAAAACGTTGATGAAGCATTAGCAATATTAAAATTCACTCCAAGAGGTGCTGCTGCAGATATAGCAAAAGTTGTAAAATCTGCTAAAGCAAATGCTGAAAACAATCACGAAATGAATGCTGAAAACTTATATATAGAATCAATAGTTGCTAACCAAGGGCCAACAATAAAGAGATTTATGCCTAGAGCACAAGGTAGAGCTACTATGATAAGAAAAAGAACTTCTCACATAGAAGTAGTTGTAAAAGAAAAAAAATAGTCACAGATAGGAGGGAAATAAATGGGACAAAAGGTTAACCCACACGGATTAAGAGTCGGTGTTATAAAAGATTGGGATTCAAGATGGTTCACAACTGATAAAAAAGAGTTCGGAGCATTATTATTAGAAGACCACAATATACGTAAATTCTTAAAGAATAAATTATACTCTGCTGGAGTTGCTAAAATAGAGATAGAAAGATCTGCTAACAAGATCAAATTAGATCTTCATGTTGCTAAGCCAGGTGTTGTTATAGGAAGAGCTGGTGCAGGAATAGAAGCATTAAAAGCTGAGTTAGAAAAAATGACTAAGAAAAATATAATAGTAAACATAGTTGAGGTAAGAGCTATAGACAAAAATGCTCAACTTGTTGCTGAAAACATAGCTTTAGCTATAGAAAGAAGGGTTGCTTTCAGAAGAGCTATGAAACAAGCTGTTCAAAGAGCACTTAAAGCTGGAGCTAAAGGTATAAAAGTTGCTGCATCAGGTAGACTAGGTGGAGCTGAAATGGCTAGAACTGAAGGATACAGCGAAGGAAATGTACCTCTTCAAACTTTAAGATCTGACATAGACTATGGATTTGCTGAAGCTGATACTACTTATGGAAAAATAGGTATAAAAGTTTGGATCTGTCATGGTGAAGTATTACCAACTAAAAACGGAATAAATCCAAGAGAAGAAAGAAAAGATAATAGAAGAGACAGAAGAGATAACAAGAGAGATAATAGAAGAAGAGATTCTAGAGGAAATGGAAGAGGACAAAGACCTCAAGGACAAAGACCTCAAAGAACTGAAAACAAAGGAAATAAATAATATATAAGGTTCGAGGAAGGAGGAAACACTCATGTTAATGCCAAAAAGAGTAAAACGTCGTAGAGTTCACAGAGGTACTATGGCTGGTAAAGCTCAAAAAGGTAACAAAGTTACTTACGGAGAGTTCGGTTTAATGGCCATGGAAGCATCTTGGATAACTTCTAATCAAATAGAAGCTGCCAGAATAGCTATGACTAGATATATAAAAAGAGGCGGGAAGGTTTGGATAAAAATATTCCCTCATAAGCCAGTAACAAGAAAACCAGCTGAAACTCGTATGGGTGCTGGGAAAGGTTCTCCAGAATATTGGGTAGCCGTAGTTAAACCAGGAAGAGTTATGTTCGAATTAGCAGGTGTAGATGAAGCGAAAGCTAGAGAAGCTATGAGACTTGCTGCACATAAACTTCCAATCAAATGTAAATTTGTTAAAAAAGAAGATTTAGAAGTAAAGGGTGGTGAATAGGATGAAAGCTAAAGAACTAAGAGATTTAACAAGCGAAGAGCTAATGAGTAAATTAAATGACTTCAAAAGTGAATTATTTAGCTTAAGATTCCAATTAGCTACTGGTCAATTAGAAAACACAGCAAGAATTAAGTTTGTTAAAAAAGATATAGCTAGAGTTAAAACTATCCTTGCTGAAAGAAAGTTAAACGAAACTAGAGCTTAATTTGGAGAGGAGGCTTTTTAAACATGGAAAGAGGAAGAAGAAAAGTTAGAATAGGCCGTGTTGTAAGTAACAAAATGGATAAAACTATAGTAGTTGCTGTTGAAGATTTCGTACGTCATGAGTTATATAACAAGCCTGTTAAAAGAACTAAAAAGTTCAAGGCTCACGATGAAAACAATGTATGTTCAATCGGAGATAGAGTTAAGATAATGGAAACTAGACCTTTATCAAAAGATAAACACTTCAGACTAGTAGAAGTTATCGAAAAGGTTAAATAGTTTTGCGAAAAGGAGGTATTACGATATGGTACAACAAGAATCACGTTTAAAAGTTGCTGACAATTCTGGTGCAAAGGAACTTTTATGTATCCGTGTATTAGGTGGAAGTAAAAGAAGATATGGTAACGTAGGTGACGTAATCGTTGCTACTGTTAAAAGTGCAACACCTGGTGGAGTTGTAAAAAAAGGTAAAGTTGTTAAAGCTGTTATAGTTAGAACAAAAAAAGGTATAAAGCGTAACGACGGATCTTATATAGCATTCGATGAAAATGCTGCAGTTATAATAAAAGACGATAAAACTCCAGTAGGAACTCGTATATTCGGGCCTGTTGCAAGAGAGTTAAGAGATCATGAATTTATGAAAATAGTATCTCTTGCTCCAGAAGTACTATAATAAGGAGGTGCAATAGGACATGATGCGTGTTAAAAGAGAAGATACAGTTGTTGTTATAGCTGGTAAAGATAAAGGTAAAACAGGGAAAGTTGTTAAAGTATTCCCTAAGACTAACAAAGTAATAGTTGAAGGTGTGAACGTAGTAACTAAACACCAAAAACCAAGTGCTATAAACCCACAAGGTGGAATAGTAAATAAAGAAGCTGCTATACACGTTTCAAATGTAATGCCAGTTGATCCTGAAACAGGAAAAGGAACAAGAGTTAGATTTGAAATGAGAGATGGTAAAAAAGTTAGAGTAGCAGTTAAGAGCGGAAAAGAAATATAATATAGCTTGAAAGGAGGGACCTTAAATGGCTTCTAGATTACAAGAAAAATATACTCAACAAGTTGCTCCAGCGATGATGGAGAAATTTGGATATAAAAATATAATGGAAATACCTAAATTAGATAAAATAGTTATCAATATGGGTGTTGGAAATGCTAAAGAAAATCCAAAAGGATTAGAAAAAGCAGTAGAAGAAATGGAAATAATATCTGGTCAAAAACCAGTTACGACTAAAGCTAGAAAATCAGTAGCTAACTTTAAATTAAGAGAAGGTATGCCAATAGGTGCAAAAGTTACATTAAGATCTGATAAAATGTACTACTTCTTAGATAAATTAGTTTCTGTATCATTACCAAGAGTTAGAGACTTTAGAGGAGTTAACCCTAACGCTTTCGATGGTAGAGGTAACTATGCTTTAGGTTTAAAGGAACAAATAATATTCCCAGAAATTGAATATGATAAAATAGATCAAGTTAGAGGAATGGATGTAATATTCGTTACTACAGCTAAAACAGACGAAGAAGCTCGTGAATTATTAAAATTATTAGGAATGCCATTTTCTAAATAATTAAAGGAGGGATTCCAGTGGCTAGAAAAGCGATGGTTGTAAAACAACAGAAGAAGCAAAAATATTCAACAAGAGAATATACTAGATGCTCAATATGTGGTAGACCACATTCTGTTATAAGAAACTTTGGTATATGCCGTATATGCTTTAGAGAATTAGCTTATAAAGGTCAAATACCTGGTGTAAGAAAAGCAAGTTGGTAAGATTTTTTTAAACTGAAAGGAGGGTTTCAATATGACAATGACAGATCCAATTGCAGATATGCTTACTCGTATAAGAAATGCGAACACTGTTAAGCATGAAACTGTTGACGTTCCTGCTTCTAACATAAAGAAAGAAATAGTTAGAATCTTATTAGAAGAAGGTTTCGTTAGAGGTTATGATGTTATAGAAGATGAGAAACAAGGAATAATAAGAATACAATTAAAGTACGGACAATCAGGCGAAAGAGTTATACAAGGTATAAAGAGAATATCTAAACCTGGTATGAGAGTTTATACAAATGCTTATGAAGTACCAAAGGTATTAAACGGATTAGGAATATCTGTAATATCTACTTCAAAAGGTATATTAACTGATAAACAAGCAAGAAAAGAAAATGTTGGTGGAGAAGTAATCTGCTACGTTTGGTAATCAATCGAACTAAGTAAGGAGGTGCGACTATGTCAAGAATAGGTGTTAAACCAATAACAGTACCAGCTGGTGTTGAAGTTACTATAGCTGCTGATAATACAGTAACTGTAAAAGGACCTAAAGGAACTTTAACAAAGCAATTTGATGGTGCTTTAACTATAAAACAAGAAGGAAATGTTATAACTGTTGAAAGACCAACAAATAACAAACAACACAGATCATTACACGGGTTAACTAGAACTTTAATAGATAACATGGTAATAGGTGTTAATACTGGTTTCGAAAAGAAATTAGAATTAGTAGGTGTTGGATACAGAGCACAAAAGCAAGGAAATAAATTAGTTATGAACTTAGGATATTCTCATCCAGTAGAAATGGAAGATCCAGAAGGAATAACTGTAGAGGCTCCAAATCAAACTGAATTAGTAGTAAAAGGTATAGACAAGCAATTAGTTGGTAACTATGCTGCTAAAATAAGAGATTGGAGAAAACCAGAGCCATACAAAGGTAAAGGTATAAGATACGCTGGTGAAGTTGTAAGACGTAAAGAAGGTAAAACTGGTAAAAAGTAAGCCTAATTAAATAAAGGTTGAAAGGAGTGAGCTCAATGTTAAAGAAAGCTGATAAAAATGCTATAAGACTTCAAAGACATAAGAGAGTTAGAAGAAAAGTTTCTGGAACTACTCAAAGACCAAGATTATGTGTATTCAGAAGTTCAAACAATATATACGCTCAAATAATAGATGACACTAATAGGGTAACTCTTGTTGCTGCTTCTTCTTTAGAAGCAGATGTTAAGGGTGCTGTTAATCATACAGGAAATAAAGAAGCAGCTAAATTAGTTGGACAATTAGTAGCTAAGAAAGCTGTAGAAAAAGGTATAACTGAAGTTGTATTTGACAGAGGTGGATACTTATATCACGGAAGAATAAAAGAGTTAGCTGAAGCTGCAAGAGAAGCTGGTCTTAAATTCTAATTAAAAAAGGAGGGACATGCACATGCGTCGTAAATTAATAGATGCGAGACAACTAGATTTACAAGAAAAAGTTGTTGAAGTTAGACGTGTTACTAAAGTTGTTAAAGGTGGTAGAAACTTTAGATTCGCAGCTTTAGTAGTTGTTGGAGATGAAAACGGACACGTTGGAATAGGTTCTGGAAAAGCTATGGAAGTTCCAGATGCTATAAGAAAAGCAGTAGAAGATGCTAAAAAGAATCTTATAAAAGTACCTATGGTAGGAACTACTATACCTCACGAAGTTATCGGACACTTCGGTGCTGGAAGAATAATAATAATGCCAGCTCAAGAAGGTACAGGAGTAATCGCTGGTGGTGCGGCTAGAGACTTATTAGAATTAGCTGGATTAAAAGACGTTAGAGCGAAATGCTTAGGAACTAGAAATCCAAGAAACTTAGTAAATGCTACAATAGAAGGACTTAAATCTCTTAAAACAGCTGAAGATGTAGCTGCACTAAGAGGTAAAAAAGTTGAAGATCTTTTAGGCTAAGGAGGTAGTGTGAAATGGCTAAATTACAAATCAAATTAGTTAGAAGTACAATAGGAACTACTCCTAACCAAAGAAAAAACGTTGAAGCGTTAGGATTAACAAAAAGAGAACAAGTAGTTGTTAAAGAAGATAATGCCCAAATGAGAGGTATGATCGCTAAAGTTAGTCACTTAGTTGAAGTAACTGAAATAACTGAATAATTTATTTACGAAATAAGAAGGAGGTGCAATCCATGAAACTACATGAGTTAAAACCTGCTAAAGGAGCAGTAAAAGCTAAGAAAAGATTAGGTAGAGGTACTGCTACTGGTCAAGGTAAAACTGCAGGACGTGGACAAAAAGGACAAAAGTCTCGTTCAGGTGGTGGAGTTAGAGTAGGATTCGAAGGTGGACAAATGCCACTTGCTAGAAGATTACCTAAAAGAGGTTTCACAAATATATTTAAAAAACAATATACAGAAGTTAACGTTGAACTTTTAAATAGATTCGAAAATGGTACTGAGGTAACTGCAGAATTATTAAAATCTACAGGTGCTGTAAGTAAAATAGAAAAAGACGGTATAAAAATATTAGGACAAGGAAATCTTGAAAAAGCTGTTACAGTTAAAGCTGCTAAATTCACTGCTTCAGCTCAAGAGAAAATAGAAAAAGCTGGAGGAAAAGCTGAATTAGTATAATTTAAGCTTTCTAGCAACACTTGTGGGGTGATTACGTGCTATCAAAGATAAAACAATCTTGGAAAGTGAAAGATGTAAGAAAAAGAATTTTATATACCCTAATGATGATTCTAATATTTAGAATAGGTACTACTATACCAGTTCCTGGAGTCAATACCAGTATTATAAAGGATATGGTAGGCAACAATAGCCTACTTTCCCTATATAATATGTTTGTTGGGGGAGCTTTCAGTAACTTCACTCTGTTTGCATTGGGCATAGGACCGTTTATTACAGCCTCAATTATTATACAACTTCTTACGATAGGTTTTGATAGTTTAAAAGAACTACAAAAGTCTGGTGAAGAAGGTAGAAAGAAAATGAATGCGTATACTAGATATACAGCTTTAGCATTAGGATTTGTACAAGCGATAGGTATTACACTAGGAATTGTAAGATCTGCTTTAGCGTCTGACAGCATATTTTTCATTTTAACAGTTATAGTAACTTTAGTTGCAGGTAGTATGCTTGTAATGTGGATGGGCGATAGAATTACTGAAAAAGGTTTGGGTAATGGTAGTTCAATTATAATATTCGTTGGTATTATATCAAGAATACCATCAGATCTTATAGGAACTGTAAAAGATGTAAATCAAGGAAGTCTAGCTTTATGGGCAGCAATATTAATTGTTGTTGTAATGCTAATAACTATAATGGCTGTAACATATATAAGTGAAGCAGTTAGAAAAATTCCAGTACAATATGCTAAAAGAGTTGTTGGAAGAAAATTATATGGAGGACAAAGTTCTCATATACCAATGAAAGTAAACCAATCAGGTGTTATGCCAATAATATTTGCTAGTTCACTTTTAGCTTTTCCACAAACGATAGCGTTATTTATGGGAGAAAGTGCTCAAACATTTGTATCAACTTACCTAAGTACAAGTTCAGACATAGGTTTTTGGATATATAGATCTTTAGAAGTTCTATTGATAGTATTTTTCTCATATTTCTACACTACTATATCATTCAATACTGAAGATATAGCAGAAAATATGAAAAACAATGGTGGATTCATCCCGGGTATAAGACCTGGAATGCCTACAGTTGATTATTTAAATAAAATATTATCAAAGCTAACATTAGCAGGAGCTGTATTCTTAGCTATAATTGCGATGATACCAGCATTCACAGTACATTTTTTAAGTGTTGAAATGAGTTTGGCTGGAACATCTATACTAATCGTTGTAGGGGTAGCTCTTGAACTTAAGAGACAATTAGAGTCACACCTTGTTATGAGAAGTTATCAAGGATTTTTAAAATAAATTGGAGATGATAGTATGAGACTTATATTATTAGGACCTCCTGGGGCGGGTAAAGGTACTCAAGCTGCAGGAATAGTTGAAAAATACCAAATACCTCATATATCAACAGGAGATATATTCAGAAAAAATATTAAAGAAGGAACAGATCTTGGAAAAAAAGCTAAAGAGTTTATGGACCAAGGGTTATTAGTTCCTGATGAATTAACTGTAGGATTAGTTACAGATAGATTATCTCAAGATGATTGTAAAATGGGGTTCATGCTAGATGGATTCCCAAGAAATGTAGCTCAAGCTGAACAGTTAGATGCTTTCTTAAAAGATACAGGGATGGCATTAGACAGAGTTATCAACATAGAAGTTGATAAAGAAAAATTAGTAGCAAGAGCAGTTGGTAGAAGAATCTGCAAATCTTGCGGTGCTACTTACCATATAGAATTTAACCCTTCAAAAGAAGAAGGCGTTTGTGATATATGTAAAGGTGAGCTTTATCAAAGAGCTGACGATAATGAAGAAACTGTATCAAAAAGAATACAAGTTTATTTAGATGAAACCAAACCATTAGCTGATTATTATTCTAAATCAGGTATAATAGCAGATATAAATGGTCAACAATCTATAGACAAAGTATTTAATGATATAGTATCTGCTTTAGAGAGTAGTAAATAATTGATGATTATTATCAAATCTAAATCAGAAATTGAACTTATGAGGGAAGCGGGGAAAATTGTCGCTGACACTCATGAAGTTATTAGAGAGGCTATTATTCCGGGAATATCTACTTTAGAGTTAGATAAAATAGCTGAAGAAAATATAAGAAAATATAATGCAGTACCGTCTTTTAAAGGCTATGGAGGATTTCCAGGAAGTATATGTGCTTCTATTAACAACAAAGTTGTGCATGGAATTCCTGGTAATGAAATAGTGAAAGAGGGAGACATTATAAGTATAGATATAGGCGCCTATTATAAAGGATACCATGGTGACTCTGCAAAGACTCATGGAGTTGGCCTGATATCTGAAGAAAATAGGAAACTAATAGAAGTTACAAAAGAAAGCTTCTATGAAGGACTTAAATTCGCGAAGGTTGGATATAGACTTTCGGATATCTCACACACAATACAAGCACACACAGAAAAAAATGGTTTTTCGGTAGTTAGATCACTAGTTGGACATGGGGTTGGTAAAGATCTTCATGAATCACCCAATATTCCTAACTATGGAAAACCGAACAGAGGACCTATGTTAAAACCAGGCATGGTATTAGCCATAGAGCCTATGATTAATCAAGGAAGTCACCGTGTTTACTGTTTAGCCGACGGCTGGACAATTGTAACGGGAGATGGAAAGAATTCTGCTCATTATGAGCACACGATAGCAATAACAGAGGAGGAACCTCTTATATTAACTAGTTTGTAAAAACGGATAGTATGATGCTATCACAAAAATTGCATTTAGTTCTAAGTATTTAAATGTAAAATGGAGGGCTGATTATATAATGGCCAAAAAAGATGTTATAGAATTTGAAGGTACAGTTATTGAAAACTTACCAAACGCTATGTTTAAAGTTAGACTAGAGAATGGACATGAGGTATTATGCCATTTATCTGGTAAGTTAAGAATGAACTTCATAAGAATTCTTGAGGGTGATAAGGTTAATGTTGAGCTTTCACCTTATGATCTTACAAGAGGAAGAATCACTTGGCGTAAGAAATAGGCTATGAACTAGTCTAAGGAGGGATAATAATGAAGGTAAGACCATCAGTAAAACCAATGTGCGAAAAATGTAAAATCATTAAAAGAAAAGGTAAAGTAATGGTTATATGTGAAAATCCTAAGCACAAACAAAAACAAGGATAAGAAAAAATTACTAGCATAAAGTCATCAAATATGTTATAATGATAAAATGTGACATTGACTGGATGCGTTGGAAATACAGTACTTGAATGATTTTTTTAGTGAAAAATTCAAGTAAGACAATGAAAAGTAAAATAACTAAGTCGTAGGAGGTGCAAGTAATGGCAAGAATCGCTGGGGTAGATTTACCTAGAGAAAAAAGAGCGGAAATAGGCTTAACTTATATATATGGTATAGGTAGAGCAACTGCTAATGAAATATTAGCAAAAGCTGAGATAAATCCAGATGTAAGAATCAAAGATTTATCAGATGATGAAGTTAATACATTAAGAAGAATAATAGACACTGATTTCTTAGTTGAAGGTGACTTAAGAAGAGAAATCGCTTTAAATATAAAAAGATTAAGAGATATAAAATGCTACAGAGGTATAAGACATGCTAAAGGTTTACCACTAAGAGGGCAAAAAACTAAGACTAACGCTAGAACTAGAAAAGGTCCTAGAAAAACTGTATCTCGTAAGAAGAAAAAATAATAAGTAGATAGGAGGGAAATCGAACAATGGCTAAACAAAAAAAGAAAGTTACACGTGTAAGAAGAAGAGAACGTAAAAACATAGATCGTGGTCATGCACATATACAATCAACTTTTAACAACACTATAATCACTTTAACTGACGTTCACGGAAATGCTATATCATGGGCATCTTCAGGACAATTAGGATTTAAAGGATCAAGAAAATCAACTCCATTTGCTTCTCAAATGGCTGCAGAAACTGCTGCTAAAGCTGCAATGGAACATGGTTTAAAAAGTGTTGAAGTATTCGTAAAAGGACCTGGTTCAGGAAGAGAAGCTGCAATAAGAGCTTTACAAGCAACTGGACTAGAAGTAACAATGATAAAAGATGTTACTCCAATCCCACACAACGGATGTAGACCACCAAAAAGAAGAAGAGTATAATTAGGAGGTGTAATTATGGCAAGATATACTGGTGCATCATGCAGACAATGCCGTAGAGAAGGAATGAAATTATTCCTTAAAGGTGATAGATGTTATACAGATAAATGTGCTATAGTTAAAAGAAACTATGCTCCAGGACAACATGGTCAAGGAAGAAAGAAAGTTTCTAACTATGGTTTACAATTAAGAGAAAAACAAAAAGTTAAGAGAATATACGGAGTTTTAGAAACTCAATTCAGAAACATGTACGAACGTGCTGAGAAAATGACTGGTAAAACTGGTGAAAACTTATTAAGCTTATTAGAAAGAAGATTAGATAATGTTGTTTACAGAATGGGATTAGCTAACTCTAGAAAAGAAGCTAGACAATTAATAACTCATGCACATTTTACTTTAAACGGTAAAAAAGTAGATATACCTTCAATAACTGTAAAAGTTGGAGATGTTATAGCAGTTAAAGAAACTTCTAAATCATCTGCTAAATTCAAAGGTATAGTAGAAGCAAATACAAAAGTAGCTCCAAGATGGATAGATGCAAGCGTAGAAAATATGACTGCAACTGTAACTGCTCTTCCAGGAAGAGAAGATATAGATCTTGAAATAGCTGAACACTTAATCATAGAGCTTTATTCTAAATAATAAGCATCTTCTAAAGTTTATCTTTAGAGGTGTTTACCCTCAGTGGATTAATAAATTTGAAGGAGGGTTTATCCATGATAGAAATAGAAAAACCAAAAGTAGATATTGTAGAACTTGGTGAAGATTATAGATATGGAAAGTTTGTCATTGAACCTTTAGAAAGAGGATATGGAATTACTATAGGAAATGCTCTTAGAAGAATATTATTATCTTCTTTACCTGGTGTAGCAGTAAATTCTATAAGAATAGATGGTGTTCTTCATGAATTCTCAACAGTACCAGGAGTTAAAGAAGATGTTACTGAAATAATATTAACTTTAAAAGAACTTTCAGCAACTATAGATGGTGAAGGAAGTAGAACTCTTAAAATACAGGCTCAAGGTCCATGTACTGTAACAGGTGCAGATATAATCTGTCCTCCAGATGTTGAAATATTAAGTAAAGACTTAGTTATCGCTACTTTAGACGATAATGCTAAATTTAATATGGAAATAAACATCGATAAAGGTAGAGGATATGTTCCAGCCGAGGAAAACAAAACTGAAAATATGCCTATAGGTGTTTTACCTGTAGACTCAATATACACTCCCGTACAAAAAGTTAGCTACCATGTAGAAAACACTAGAGTTGGTCAAAAATCAGATTATGATAAATTAACACTTGAAGTTTGGACTAATGGAAGCATTAATCCTCAAGAGGGTATATCTCTTGCAGCTAAAGTATTAGTTGAGCATTTAAATCTATTCATTGACTTAACTGAGCATGTAAGCAATGTTGAAATAATGGTAGAAAAAGAAGAAGATCAAAAAGAAAAAGTTCTTGAAATGACTATAGAAGAGCTTGATTTATCAGTAAGATCTTACAACTGTTTAAAGAGAGCGGGAATTAACACAGTTGAAGAATTAGCTAATAAATCAGAAGATGATATGATGAAGGTTAGAAACCTTGGTAAAAAATCACTTGAAGAAGTTATTCAAAAACTTGAAGAATTAGGATTAGGACTTAAACCTAGCGAAGAATAAGCGAGCAAAGGAGGGATTGGCGTGGCTAATTACCGTAAATTAGGACGTGTGACATCACACAGAAACCTTATGTTAAGAAACTTAGTAACTGACTTACTAAGATGTGGTAGAATAGAAACTACAGTAACAAGAGCTAAAGAAACTCGTAGAATGGCTGAAAAGATGATAACTCTTGCTAAAAGAGGAGATCTTCATGCTAGAAGACAAGTTTTAGCTTACGTTATGGATGAAACAGTAGTAAACAACTTATTCACTGATATAGCTCCAAAATATGCTGAGAGAAATGGTGGATACACTAGAATAATCAAAAAAGGGCCAAGAAGAGGCGATGCAGCTGAAATGGCATTTATTGAATTAGTTTAGTAAATAGTTAATATATATGAAAAAAAGATTAAGTTTGATGGGCTTAATCTTTTTTTTGTGCAAATAATATTAATAAAAAGAACATTATATAATCAAAGGAATTATTTTTTAATTAGAACTGTGATATAATATTAAGATACAAATTTTAAATTACTACTTTAAAGAGGGAGTAGAATAAATGAATAATATTATAAAGGTTAACAATATTTCATACGAATACATAACTGAAGAATCTAGTTTTAAAGCCATAGATAATTTAAGTTTGAATGTTAAGCAAGGTGAATTTGTAGCTATTATAGGTCATAATGGTTCGGGAAAATCAACTTTATCTAAAAACTTGAATGCTATTTTGATGCCAACAGAAGGTAATATTCTTATAGATGGAAATGATACAAAAAATGAAGAAAAACTATGGGATATAAGACAAACAGCAGGTATGGTATTCCAAAATCCAGATAATCAAATAGTTGCAACTATAGTAGAAGAAGATGTAGCATTTGGTCCAGAAAACTTGGGTGTAGAACCAAAGGTAATTAGAGAAAGAGTAAAAGAGGCTCTTGAAAGTGTAGGTATTACAGAGTTAAAAGATAGACAACCGCACTTATTATCTGGAGGTCAAAAACAAAGGGTTGCCATAGCGGGAATAATTGCTATGAGACCAAAATGTATAATTTTTGATGAAGCAACAGCAATGCTTGATCCATCAGGAAGAAAAGAAGTTATGAATGTAATAGAAAAACTTAATAAAGAAGAAAATATTACAGTATTACACATAACTCATTATATGGAAGAAGCTGTAGAAGCTGATAGAGTTATAGTTATGGACAAAGGACGTAAAGTATTAGAAGGAACGCCAAAAGAAGTGTTTAGAAACGTAGAAAAGCTTAAAAAAATAGGATTAGACGTTCCTTATATGACAGAACTAGCCACTTCTTTAAAAGAAGAAGGAATAGAAATTAGTGATGATATATTAACAGTAGATGAGATGGTGGTGAAATTATGTCAATTATTATAAAAAATTTAACTTATATATATGATGAGGGTATGCCTTTTGCTAGTAAAGCATTAGATAATATATCATTTGAAATAAAAGATAGAGATTTTGTTGGTCTAATAGGCCATACTGGTTCAGGCAAATCTACCCTTATACAGCATTTAAACGGTCTTATAAAGCCATCATCAGGAGAGATTTTCATAAATGATTTCAACATAACTGGAGAAAATCAAAATTTAACTGAAATTAGAAAAAGAGTAGGAATAGTGTTTCAATATCCTGAATATCAACTTTTTGAAGAAACAGTTGAAAAAGATATAGCTTTTGGACCTTCTAATTTGAATCTAAGTCAAGAAGAAATATCTATTAGAGTAAAAGAATCTATGCAAGCTGTAGGACTTGATTATGATGAGTATAAAGATAAATCACCATTTGATTTATCTGGTGGCCAAAAGCGTAGAGTAGCAATAGCTGGTGTTATAGCAATGAAGCCAGAACTACTAATACTGGATGAGCCTACAGCAGGATTAGATCCAGGAGGAAGAGATGAAATCTTTGCTTTAATAAAAAGATTACATGAAGAAAGTCATATGACAATAATACTTTCTTCTCATAGCATGGATGATATGGCTAAAATAGCTAAAACAATAATAGTTATGAATCATGGTAAGATTGAATTTATGGGAACACCTAAAGAAATCTTCAATAGTAATGCATCAAGACTTAAGGAAATAGGGTTAGATATACCACAAGTTTTAGAATTAGCTATTAAACTAAAGGATAAAGGTTTTGATATAAAAACTGATGTCTTAACAATAGAAGAGATAAAAGACGAAATACTAAACTTTATGAAAGGAAGAAAGAAATGTTAAAAGATATAACCATAGGTCAATATTATCCTGCAAATTCTTGTATTCATAAGTTAGATTCAACAACAAAGCTTGTTGCAACAATAGTATTCATGGTATCTTTATTTGTAGTAAATAAATTTTGGCCATATTTATTAGTAGCTTTAGTCTTAGTTACAGTGATTAAAATGTCTCAGATACCTCTTAAATACATTATAAAAGGAATTAAGCCGCTTAGATGGATAATTCTATTTACTTTTGTTATAAATATATTCTTTTTACCTGGAGAGGTAATTTGGAAGTTTGGTTTTTTAACCCTGACTAGAGAAGGTATAAGACAGGCTATTTTTATGTCTATAAGGTTGATATTTTTAGTTGTGGGCACATCTTTGCTTACTTTAACAACTTCACCTATACAACTTACAGATGGTATAGAAAGAATGTTAAGTCCTTTTAAAAAGATAGGTATGCCTGTACATGAGTTGGCTATGATGATGACGATAGCGCTTAGATTTATACCTACATTATTAGATGAAACAGATAAGATTATGAAAGCTCAAATGTCTAGAGGTGCTGATTTTGAAAGTAGCAACATAATAAATAGGGCTAAAAACTTAGTACCATTATTAGTTCCTTTATTTGTTAGTGCTTTTAGAAGGGCTGATGAATTAGCTATGGCTATGGAAGCTAGATGTTATAGAGGTGGATATAATAGAACTAAAATGAAAGAAGCTAAAATTACAAAAGCTGATTATACAGCATATGTTTTACAAGTAGTATTTTTGGCAATCATAATAGTAACTAAATTCATATAAATGAGGAAGTAAATGAGAAATTTAAAACTTACTATACAATATGATGGCACTAGATATTGTGGTTGGCAAAAACAACCTAACTCTTCTGGTATACAGGGTACAATAGAATATGCTATCTATGAAATAACAAAAGAAAAAGTAAATATTATAGGCTCTGGAAGAACTGATGCTGGTGTTCATGCTTTAGGCCAAGTTGCAAATTTTAAAACAAGTTCAAGCATACCTGCTAATAGAATTCCTGACGCTTTAAATGCAAAATTGCCAAAGGATATATCTATAATTGACTGCCAAGAAGTATCTGAGGACTTTCACTCTAGATACAGTGCAACAGGGAAAATATATAGATATTTGATATATAATAAGCCTTATAGAAGCCCATTATACAAGGATACATCATATCATGTTAGGTATGACCTTGATATACAAAAAATGCACTCAGAAGCTAAATCATTACTTGGAACACATGAATTTAAAGGATTTATGAGTTCTGGATCATCGGTAAAGGATACAGTTAGAACTATACACAATATTACAATTGAGGAGAGTGGAGACTTAATTGTTTTAGAAGTGGAAGGAAATGGATTTTTATACAATATGGTGAGAATAATAGTAGGAACATTGGTGGATATAGGCAGAGGAAGAATAGATAAATCAATGGAAGAAATAATTGCTTCGCAAGATAGGGGAGAAGCAGGTCATACCGCGCCTGCACACGGATTATTTCTTAAAAAAGTTCATTATTAAACTTGACACACCAGGGTCATTGTATTAAAATGAATAAGAGTGTGCTAGTAAGTCCACATTGCCCCGGACTTTATATATACGGTAGATAAAAAAATTATGAAAATTAAGGAGGGACAACCATGAAAAGTTATATAGCTAAACCAGCTGACGTACAAAGAAACTGGTACGTAGTTGATGCTGAAGGAAAAACATTAGGTCGTCTTGCTACAGAAATAGCAACTATATTAAGAGGAAAGCATAAACCAACATTTACACCACACGTAGACGGTGGAGATTTTGTTGTTGTTGTAAACGCAGCAAAAGTAGTTTTAACAGGAAAGAAATTAGATCAAAAATTATATAGATACCACACTGGTTATGTAGGTGGATTAAAAGAAATAACTTACAGAGAAATGATGGATAAGAAACCAGAAGAAGTAGTAGCACATGCAGTTAGCGGAATGTTACCAAAAAATAAATTAAGAAGCAGAATGATGACTAGATTAAGAGTTTTTGCAGGTGCTGAACATACACATGCAGCTCAAAACCCAGTTGAATTAAACGTATAGAATTAATAGGTGAAAGGAGGAGTTATCATGGAAAAAGTTCAATTCTACGGAACAGGAAGAAGAAAAAGCTCTGTAGCTAGAGTTAGATTAGTTGCAGGTGAAGGAAATATAGTAGTTAATGGAAGACCAGTTGGAGAATACTTCAACTACGAAACATTAATAAGAGATGTTAAACAACCATTAGTTTTAACAAGCAATGAAAATAAATACGATGTAATAGTAAAAGTTGAAGGTGGAGGATTCACTGGACAAGCTGGAGCTATAAGACATGGTATATCAAGAGCTTTATTAAAAGCTGATGCTGAGTTAAGAGGAGACTTAAAGAAAGCTGGATTCTTAACAAGAGATGCAAGAATGAAAGAAAGAAAGAAATATGGTTTAAAAGCTGCAAGAAGAGCGCCTCAGTTCTCAAAAAGATAGTTTTTATTCAATATTGGAAATTTTTCAAATTGTATATACAAGATGTATTTCAACATTATGTTGGAATGCATCTTTTTTATTATTAAAAAGAAAAGCTAACAACTATTAGTTGTTAGCTTAACTTATATTGGGTGTTGGGTATTGGGATTATTTATTTGATGTAAATTACTGACTTATTTATAATTCTCTGCTCTAACTTCGAAGTATGACTGTGGATGATTACAAACAGGACATACTTCAGGTGCTATCTTACCTTTATGTATATGTCCGCAGTTTTGGCAATGCCAATAAACTTCACCATCTTTTTCAAATATAGTTCCATTTTCCAAGTTTTCAAGAAGTTTACGATATCTTTCTTCGTGCTCTTTTTCTATTTTTCCAACAGATTCAAATAAATATGCTATTTTATCAAAGCCTTCTTCTTTAGCTTCTTTAGCAAAAGTATGATACATATCTGTCCATTCGTAATTTTCTCCTTCAGCAGCATCTTTTAAGTTTTCTGGAGTAGAAGATATACCATCATGTAAAAGTTTGAACCATATTTTAGCGTGCTCTTTTTCGTTATTTGCAGTTTCTTCGAATATAGCGGCTATTTGATTATAGCCTTCTTTTTTTGCTTTAGAAGCATAGTAAGTATATTTGGTTCTTGCTTGGGCTTCTCCAGCAAAAGCAGATAATAAATTTTTTTCGGTTTTACTTCCCTTTAATTCCATAATTATTTCCCCTTTAATTTGAAGTATTTAATTTATCTAATTGATAATTATTTTCTTTATACTATATTTATACCATAAAATTCCAAATTAAAACATAGAAAATGTAATTTTTCTAAATATTTTATTTATAAGTAAAATAAAATATAATTGACATGATAAATATATTGAAGTACTATTGTATTAATTGAATAAAATCTTCAGGGCAGGGTGAAATTCCCTACCGGTGGTTATAGCCCACGAGCCATTATGGCATGATTCGGTGAGATTCCGAAGCCGACAGTAAAGTCTGGATGAAAGAAGATAGAATTAATCTAATTTAAGTATCATGATTTGAATTATATGCTCTGAAATGAATTTATCATTTCAGAGTTTTTTAATTTAAAGTTGAATAATCTATTATTAGATTAATTAATTTATAGAAATCTTGCCTTGAACATATTGTTCAGGGCTTTTTATATTTGAGGGAGATTTATTGGAGGTGAACTATGACTGATAAACAATATATGAAAATTGCATTAGAACTTGCCATAAAAGGATGTGGATTTGTAAATCCAAATCCTATGGTTGGAGCTATTATTGTAAAAGATAATGAAATAATAGGCGAGGGATATCACCAAGCTTATGGAATGTTCCATGCGGAACGAAATGCTATTATGAATTGCAAAAAATCACTTAAAGGAGCAACCATGTATGTTACATTAGAACCTTGTTGCCACTATGGAAAAACGCCACCCTGTACAGAAGTTATTATAGAAAGTGGTATAAGTAAAGTTGTTATAGGGTCATTAGATCCGAATCCATTGGTTGCAGGAAAAGGGATAGAAATTCTTCAAAATAATAATATAGAAGTTGTAGAAGGAGTATTAAAAGAAGAATGTGATGATATTAATGAAGTATTTTTTAATTACATAAAAACAAAGGTGCCATATGTAGTAATGAAATATGCTATGACTATGGATGGGAAGATAGCAACTTATACTGGTAAATCAAAATGGATAACAGGAGAAGCCTCTAGAAAAAAAGTGCATGAGGAAAGGCATAAATACAGTGGAATTATGGTTGGTGTAGGAACGGTATTATTAGATGATCCAATGCTTAACTGTAGATTAAAAAATGCCAAAAACCCTACAAGAATAATATGTGATACTAATCTAAGAACACCTATTGATTGCAAAATAGTAAATACAGCAAAGGAAATACCTACAATAATAGCTACAAGTAATACAGATAAAGAAAGACAAAGGTTATACATAGATAAGAGTTGTAAGATTATAGTTATTCCTAAAAAGGATAATCACATTGATTTAAAGGAATTAATGCATATACTTGGTCAAGAAAAGATTGACAGTGTTCTTTTAGAAGGTGGGGGAACTTTAAACTGGTCTGCATTACAGAGTGGAATAGTTAATAAAATTCAAACTTATATTGGTCCAAAAATATTTGGAGGTAAAAATGCTAAATCGCCAGTATTGGGATTAGGAGTAGATTGTCCGCAAGAATCTTTTTATTTAAATAATACAAAAATAACGAAAATAGATGAAGATATATTAATAGAAAGTGAGGTAATATCTAAGTGTTTACAGGTATAGTTGAGGAAATAGGAAAAATACAAAATGTAAAAAAGAATGTTAAATCATCGGTGCTTACTATAGAAGGGAATAAAATATTTGAAGATATTAATATAGGGGATAGTATTTCTGTCAATGGTGTTTGTCTTACTGTAACAACATTTAGCAATAATACTTTTACAGCAGATGTAATGAATGAAACTATAAGTAGATCTTCATTGGGACAATTGAAAAATGGAAGCAGTGTTAATTTAGAAAGGGCGATATCTGCCAATGGAAGATTTGGAGGCCATATTGTATCAGGCCATATTGATGGCATAGGAAAAATAATAAAAATAGAAAAAGATGATAATTCAATTTGGTATACCATTGCAGTGAAGGATAATTTAATGAAATATATAGTAGAAAAAGGCTCAATTGCCATAGATGGAATAAGTCTTACAATAGCAAAAGTTGCAGTAAATGATTTTAGTATATCTATTATTCCGCACACAGTGCAGGAAACTATACTTTCCCACAGGTCGGTTGGGGATATTGTGAATATCGAGAATGATGTCATCGGAAAGTATGTGGAAAAGTTAATAACTTGTGAAAAAAATAAAAAAGTTGAAAGCAATATAACTATGGATTTTTTAATAAAAAATGGGTTTTAGGAGGGAGAAAAATGTTTAAATTTAATACTATCGAAGAAGCTTTACAAGATCTTCGAGAAGGAAAAATAATAATTGTTACAGATGATGAAGATAGAGAGAATGAAGGAGACTTTATATGTGCAGCTGAGTTTGCTACAACAGAAAATGTGAACTTTATGGCAACATATGCGAAGGGGCTAATATGTATGCCTATGAGTAAAGAGATTTGTGAAAAATTACAACTTACACAAATGGTATCTAACAATACAGATAATCATAGTACTGCTTTTACAGTTTCTATAGATCATATAGATACAACTACAGGAATATCAGCACAAGAAAGAAGTATAACAGCTATGAAATGCGTGGATGAAAATTCTAAACCAGAAGACTTCCGTAGACCAGGTCATATGTTTCCACTTTTATCAAAGAAAAATGGAGTATTAGAACGTAATGGTCATACAGAAGCTACAGTTGATTTAATGAAGTTAGCAGGACTTAAAGAGTGTGGATTATGTTGTGAAATCATGAGGGAAGATGGAACTATGATGCGTACATTAGAGTTAATAGACTTATCTAAGAAATGGAACTTGAAATTTATAACAATAAAAGATTTACAAGATTACAGAAAGAAACATGATAATCTTGTTGAATGTGTAGCTAATACAAAAATGCCTACTTCATATGGAGAGTTTAGAGCATATGGCTACATAAATAAATTAAATGGAGAGCATCATGTTGCTCTAGTAAAAGGTGATATAGGTGATGGTAAAAATCTATTATGTCGTGTTCATTCTGAGTGTTTAACAGGTGATGCTTTTGGTTCACAAAGATGTGATTGTGGGCAACAATTTTCGGCGGCGATGAGACAAATAGAAGAAGAGGGAAGAGGTATACTTCTTTATATGAGACAAGAGGGTCGTGGCATAGGTCTTATAAATAAATTGAGAGCATATGAATTACAAGATCAAGGTATGGACACTTTAGAAGCTAACTTAGCTCTGGGATTTGAGGGAGATATGAGAGAGTATTTCATAGGAGCACAAATATTAAGAGACTTAGGAGCTAAGACTTTAAGACTTCTTACAAATAATCCAGAAAAATTATATGGACTATCTGGATTTGGTATGGAAATTATAGAAAGAGTACCAATTCAAATGAATCCGACTATAAATGATCTGTTTTACTTAAAAACAAAACAAGAGAAAATGGGCCATATCTTAAATTATTAAAATTCGCTTCGCTCATATAGCCCAAATTGAGAAGTATATCGTAAACGATATATTCTCGCTGCCGCTTCGGGCAAATCCGTTGCTTAAAATAAAATTCGTTTAGTTTAAAATTATAAAAGGAGATAAAATAGATGAAATTATATGAAGGAAAATTAGTATCAAAGGATATAAAAATAGGGATAGTAGCAGCTCGTTTCAATGAGTTTATAACATCTAAATTATTAGGAGGAGCAGTTGATGCTCTAAAACGTCATGATGTTGATGATGACAATATAGAAGTTGCATGGGTACCGGGAGCATTTGAAATACCTCTAATAGCATCAAAAATGGCAAAAAGCAATAAGTATGATGCTATAATATGCTTAGGGGCAGTTATTCGTGGAAATACTACGCATTATGATTATGTATGTAGCGAAGTATCAAAAGGAATTTCTCACGTATCATTAAATAGTGATATACCAGTAATGTTTGGAGTTATAACTACAGAAAATATAGAACAAGCAATAGAACGCGCAGGAACGAAAGCAGGAAACAAAGGATTCGACTGTGCAGTAGGTGCTATAGAAATGGTAAATTTAATAAGAGAAATAGAAGCTTAGTAAAAACTAATGTTTCACAAAAAACAATTATGCTTATATAACAAATATAAAACTAACGAAAAACTCATGGTATTTATCCATGAGTTTTTTGTAAGAATTCCTTAAGAATTAGAGTAACTATTATGTAAGAATTGTATTTTATTATATTAGTATATAAAAATGGATTCGGAAAATACATAGAGGGAGTTGGAACTGATATGATTACTCAATATATTTGGGAGGGTGTAAGTATACTGAATAGAAGTATACTTGTAGGCTCTATAATATATTTAATAATTCTAATAGGGTTATATTTAACTAAAAAAAGAAGAAAATTTGAAATAAAACAAATTATTCCAGAAATATTACTGAATGTATATACAATAGTATTGTTAAGAATAACTGGAATAATAGGGATAAAGTTTTATTTTGACTATATTATGAGTGGATTTTATAATTTAAATCTCATTCCTTTTAGAGATGTGTCCATAATGATGGTATTTTTAAACTTTTTATTATTTATACTTTATGGTGTATTATTGCCTTGTATATTTAAAAAACTAATATATAGTTGGAAGAAAGTTTTTATAATAGGGTTTATAACTAGTTTAAGTATAGAAGTATTACAATCATTTGGTGGTAGATTTGCAGAAATTGATGATGTCTTAATGAACTCCATAGGAACATTAGTAGGATTCATGGTATACACTCATATTACTAATAACATATTAAGACATGAGAATCTTATAAAAGGATGTGATCCTAGTGTATAATACAAGTGATAAGGAATTGTATAAAGGAGATGACGGGAATGTACAACATATTAGTAGTGGATGATGATAAAGAAATTGTTGAATCAATAGAGATATTCTTGAGAAATGAAGGTTATAACGTATATAAAGCATACAATGGAATAGAAGCTTTAGATGTATTAGTAAACAAAGAAGTACATTTAATACTTATGGATATAATGATGCCAAAACTTGATGGAATAAAAGCAACAATAAAAATAAGAGAAGAAAAAAACATACCAATAATATTAATATCAGCAAAAAGTGAAGATACAGATAAGATAATGGGACTTAATATAGGTGCAGATGATTATATAACAAAACCATTTAATTTATTAGAGCTTATTGCGAGAGTAAAATCAAACTTAAGAAGATATGTAACACTTGGAACTTATAATAATGATAAGGTGAATAATAAAGAAGTATTAAGTAGTGGTGGGTTAGAGTTAAACACTTCTACAAAGGAAGTAAAAGTAGATGGACAAGTAATAAAAGTAACTCCAATTGAGTTTAAAATATTAAATTTACTTCTTGCTAATAAAGGAAGGGTATTTTCTATAGATGAAATATATGAAAGAGTATGGAAGGAAGAGAGTTTTAATGTGGAAAATACAGTAGCAGTTCATATAAGAAGAATAAGGGAAAAAATCGAGATAAATCCAAAAGAACCGAGATATTTAAAAGTTGTATGGGGAGTGGGATATAAAATTGAAAAATTATAATGGAAAAGTATTTAGAGAAAAAAGCTTAATGTTTAATTTTATATTTATATTACTAATGTTTGCTATAACTCAAATAATAGGAATTATAATATGTTTTAATTATGGTGATATGAATATATTTTTAGATACAATGATTATATTTGCATTGAATTATATATTATATAAAGCATTAAGATTTTAAATGAATAAGGAGAGTATATGAAAGGAAATAGAGGATTTAAATTTATCAACTTAATAATTATATTTGTATGCATATCAGCGTTTTTAGCAACAATACCTACAACTATTAGTTTATTTGCTAATGGAGCAGGAGTATTTACTAGCTATATGCATAAAAATCAGTTCGCTATAGAAGATGAATTTTATAAAAGTAGGGCTTTTGATAGCAACTTAATGAGCTATTTAACATCAGCTACTAGTGGAAGTTTACAAGGTACAGACAAAGATACATCTGATGAAGATAAAAAAAATATAGAAGAAACAAGAAAGTGGGCAAGAGAGGAATTAAAAACCATATCCAACCTTAATTATTTTATTATAAATAAAGATACAAATGAGGTTTATACAAATTCAGATTCTAAAACAGCAAAAGAGTTTCAAGGCAAGTATAAAGGTGAATGTGACGTAAAAATATCAGCTAATAACCACAATGTTAGTTATTCAAAAACATTTGGTAATAAAGAGTATAAGAACTTAAATGTAAATGATGAATTAGGCTCTGTTATGCAATTAAGAAATGGCGATATATATATGTCTATACCTGAAAATTTTGAACGAGTTCCAGGTATTTATGACAGGATATATGAAACTAAGAGTGACTTCGAAAGAGATATAATGCATGTTCAAATAATACTAGCAACTCTAGGAGCTTCATTAGTATTAGGAATAATATCAACATTTTTATATAAAAGAAGTAAAACTGAGCTATTTGATAAAGATAGTTTTTGGTTGAAGTTTAGTAAGTTTATACCTTTAGAATTATATATAGTGGGACTAATCTGTGCAGTAGTATTTATAGTGCAAGGAATGGATTATTACTACGATATGCTTAGTAGTTTTACATTTAGCTTTTTAGGTATAGGATTTATTTGTACTGTACTTTATATATTTAATAAACAAATAAATAGCTATGATAATAAGTTGGATTTTTTTAAAACGGCTTTTATTTACAGAGTGCTCAACTTTTCTAAAAAAGCATTTGTAAGAATATTTAAATTAACGAAGAGTATGCCTCTATCAAAGAGGATAGTAGGTTTAGCAATAGTATGTATAGGAGTTAATTTATTTTTAATGATATTTGCCATATCAGATTATAATCCTTTTATTGCAATTATAGCAGCTATTTTAACAATAGGTGGATTTGCTTATTATGTATTAAAAAAATTATGGTATCTATCTTATATAATGGATGGTACGGAGAGAATAAAAAATGGAGACATACATCATAAGTTAAAATTAATCGGAGAAGATAATTTTACAACTTTAGCAGATAACATAAATAACATAAGAGATGGACTAGATAAAGCTATAGATAATCAGCTAAAAAGTGAGAGGATGAAATCAGAACTTATAACAAATGTATCTCATGATTTAAAAACTCCGTTAACTTCAATAATAAATTATGTGGAATTGATTAAAAAAGAAGAAGATATAAGTCCTGAGTATCTAAAAGACTATGTAAATGTACTAGACTCAAAATCAAAAAGGTTGAAAATATTAATAGAAGATTTATTTGAAGCTAGCAAAGCTAGTAGTGGAAATATAGAATTAAATATGGAAAAAATAGATCTTACTCAATTACTTAGACAATCTATTGGAGAAATGGAAGAAAAATTATCAGAAGCTAAATTAAATCTAAAAATAAATGTACCAGAAGAAAAAACTTATATAAGAGCAGATGGACGAAGATTATACAGAGTTTTAGAAAATCTGTTAGGTAATATATCAAAATATTCTCTACCAAATACGAGAGTATATATAGATATAATTGAAGAAGATGGTAAAGTAAAGTTAACAATGAAGAATATATCTTCATATGAATTGAATTTTGATCCAGATGAAATAATGGAAAGATTTAAAAGAGCTGATGACTCTAGAAATACGGAAGGTAGTGGACTAGGACTTGCAATAGCCAGAGATTTAGTAAACTTACAAGGTGGAACTTTCTCAATAGATATAGATGGAGATTTGTTTAAATCTATAGTAGAGTTTGATGAGATAAAATAAATTAAAATACTTAGGGATGTACTTTTATAGTATGTCCCTTTTTATTTAAATAGAGTAATAAATTAAGACAAACCTAAATATAAATATATGGGGTGATAATGTGAGCAAATTAAATAAAAAAATAATATTTGGAATAATATCATTAGCATTAGTAATCGTATCGATAATAGAAATAAAAACTGCATCAGAAGAAGTAATAAAAGTTATGCCTATAACTAGTAAAACTATAATAGTAGATGCAGGGCATGGTGGTATAGACCCAGGTGCTATGACAGATGATCAATCAATAAAAGAAAAAGATGTTAATCTAAAAATAGCTAAGAAGGTTAAAGAGTTAATTGAAGCTAGTGGTGCAGCAGTAATATTGACTAGAAATGACGATACGAGCTTATACACTGAAGAAGCAGGAAAAACCATCAGACAAAAGTATAATGAAAATTTAAGAAACAGAAAAAAAATAATTGATGAATCTTCAGCGGACATGTTTGTGTCTATACATCTTAATAAATTTGAACAATCAAAATACTATGGAGCACAAACTTTTTATCCAGAAGGTAAAGAAGAAGATAAAAAATTAGCAACATACATTCAAAGTGAATTAAAGAGGGTAGTAGATAATACGAATAATAGACAGATAAAACCTAGGAATGATATTTATTTGTTAAAAGATAATGAAATACCATCTACTTTAATAGAATGTGGATTTCTTTCTAACGACAAAGAAGCTAAGTTACTAAATGATGAAGAATACCAAGATCAAATAGCATGGGCTATTTATGTTGGTATACAAAAGTATTTTAGTGAAGATAACTAAAAATAATATAATTAAATTACATATTTACATTAAAAGTTATAAAATCTATTGGGTTTTATAACTTTA
>NZ_JANKBY010000139.1:0-8976 GCF_024621905.1 Terrisporobacter muris | reverse complement strand
TGTTAATTAATATTTTATTTAAATAAAAAAGCTTTCCAAATTAGAATATAGTATTATAATAATGTTAAATAAATTCTAGTAAAAAGGGAGCATGGATATGAATGAATTAAAATCACCAACCATAAGCGATATGGAGAGAAATATATTAAAAATATCTACAGAATTATTTTTAAATCAAGGCTATGATAAAACTACTATTAGACAAATTGCTGAAAAATCTGGAATAGGAAGAGGCCATCTATATTATTACTTCAAAAAAAAAGAGGATATCTTGATTCATATCTTTAAACAAATCCTAAATAAAATTTATGATGATGTTATAGAGAATAGCGATGATAAAACAGAAATATTATTAAGCTATGCTACAATCCAATGTATCTATACCTATACTCTAGTGCTGAATGAAAAATTATTTAGAATTTATCTTCAAGGTTCCAATATAGAAATTGTAAGAAGAGCCGCTCAAGATATTTTAATAGATTTGTGTAAGAAAAAAGCTAAAGATATGAATTATAATATAAGTGAAAAGGATATATGTTTCAGTATTACTATTGGATATGCTGGAGAATGTGAATTACTGAAAAGATTTTATCACGGTGAAAAAAACTTTGATATAGATTCAATTGTAAAAAGCATCATATCTACCCGCTTACTTTTGCTTAATATAATAGATTATAAACAAGTATGCCTTATTGTTGATAAAGCAATGAAAGAAGCAAAAAAATTTGATTACAATAACATAATAGAAAAACTCCATATTTTTGAATTTTAGATGAACAATATAAAATTGTTCATCTTTTTTAATTATAAAGAAATCCTGTTTTATCCGTCCTGCAGATAACAGATAAATTACAACTTCGTGACTTATATAATATGAAAAACCGTTGGAAATATGAACGAATCGAATTTTTTATTAAATTCTATTAGAAATTATTAACAAAATAGTTGACATCCTATTGGGCACGCCCTATAATTTTGTTATAAATTTGGGCATGCCTAAATAAGTTCTAATATTTTGGAGGGGTAAATATGGAAAGGATTGCAAAAAAAATTGCAAATCATAGTAAGTTAATCTTACTATTGGCAGTAATCTTATTGATTCCATCTGTATTTGGTTATTTTAATACAAATATTAATTATGATATCTTGAGTTATTTGCCAAATAATATTTCTACTACAAAAGCCGAAAAAATTTTAAAAGACGATTTCGGCTGTGGTACACTATCCATGCTAATTGTAGAAAATATGGATGATAAAGACGTTGCTAAAATTAAAGACAAAATTGCTAAAGTTGACGGTGTTGCAGACGTCTTATGGGTAGATGATTTTATGGATTTATCAGTTCCTAAAGAGATTTTACCAAAAGATATGACTGATTTACTATACAATGGTGATAAGTCTACAATGATGATAATAAAAATGGAAAAAGCTACTGGGGATATAAAAACTCAAAATGCAGTATCTTCCATAAGAAATATTGCAGGAAAACAATCTTTTTTAAGTGGAATGTGTGGAATTCTTAAAGATACCAAGGATCTAGCAGATAAAGAAGTTCCTTTATATATACTGACTGGTGGTATTTTAATTTTAATTATTTTAGGTCTTTCTTTAGAATCAACTATTATACCGATAATTTTCTTAACAAGTATTGCTATGGCTGTAATATATAACTTCGGTTCAAACATTATATTTGGAGAAATATCTTATATAACAAAGGCCTTAGCTGCTGTATTACAATTAGGTGTTACTATGGATTATTCAATATTCTTATTCCATAGATACGAAGAGGAAAAACTCAAATTCCCTGATAATAAAAAAGATGCTATGGCAAATGCTATTAAGAATACACTTGTATCTGTCGTCGGTGGTTCCATTACTACTTTTGCAGGCTTTTTAGCTCTATGTGTTATGGACTTAGCTATTGGAAGAGATATAGGTTTAGTAATGGCAAAAGGTGTTTTAATTGGTGTTCTTTGCACAATTACTATACTACCTTCTTTTATACTTGTGTTTGATAAACAAGTTGAAAAATATAAACATAAAACTGTAATGCCAAACTTTAATAAAGTCTCTAAATTTGTAGTCAAGCATTATAAGAAATTAGCTATCTTATTTGTAATAATATTTATTCCATCTTATTTTGGATATAAAAATGCTGATGTTTATTATAATTTAGATGAAAGTTTGCCAGCTAATTTTCCATCAATTATTGCTACAAACAAAATGAAAACTGATTACAATATGGAAAGTACCAATTTTATTTTAGTAAAAGATACCATTGCTCCAAACGACTTAAGTAAAATGATTAAAGAAATCGAAAATTTAGATGGCATTACTTCAGTTATTGGTCTTGAGAAATATATTGGTCCAAGAATTAATCAAGATTTTTTACCTGAGGATATTATAAGCGAAGTAAAATCTAAGGGTTATGAAGAAATATTAGTTAATTCAAAATACAAAGCAGCCACAGATGAATGTAATGCTCAAATTGAAGAAATAAATAAAATAGTTCATGAGTATGACAAGGAAGGACTTGTGGGTGGTGAAGCTCCCCTTACTTTAGATTTAATAAAAATTGCTGACTCAGATTTTACAAAAGTAAATATTGCCTCAATTGTAGCTATATTTATTATTATTACTATACTATTTAAATCAGCATCTCTTCCAGTAATACTCGTTGCTACTATAGAGTGTGCTATATTCCTTAATTTAGGTATCCCTTATTACACGGGAACTGTAGAACCATTTATAGCTTCTATTGTTCTGGGGACTATACAATTAGGTGCTACCATTGACTATGCTATTCTTCTTACATCTAGATTCAGAGAAGAAAGAAATGAGGGATATGAAAAATTTGAAGCTATGGAACATTCAATAAAAAGTAGTGCTCCTTCTATTCTAACTAGTGCTTTATCATTCTTTGGCGCTACTATTGGTGTTGGATTAATATCTAAACTTGACATGATTAGTGCTCTTTGTACCTTAATGTCAAGAGGTGCCATAGTTAGTATGTTTATAATTATATTTATACTACCTGCAATACTATTATTATTTGAAGGAATAGTTGTTAAAACGAGTAAAAATTTTATAACTAAAAAAGAGTTATGTGAAGAATCTAATTAATTTATAGGAGGCTTATTAAAATGAACAATAAAGAAATAAAAAATAAATCTGTTGCTCTTGCAACTGTAGTACTAATGCTTGGTAATTCATCTTGCGTATTTGCTGATAGAAATATAGATAAGGACGAAACAGTCTACTCTATTTTAGATGAAAATGGTAATGTTAACAAAAATATTGTATCAGCATGGATTAATAGTTCATCTTCTCTAGGAACTATTCATGATGTAAGTTCTTTAAATAATATAAAAAATGTTAAAGGTGATGAAAAACCTGAAATTAATGGTAATAAGATAACTTGGAATGTTAAAGGAGACGATTTATATTATCAAGGTGAAACTAATAAAAATTTACCTATTGATGTAAATATTAAATATGAATTAAATGGTCAAGATGTAAATCCTAAAGATATCCAAGGAAAAAGCGGCCAATTTAAAATCACCTTATCTTTAAAAAATAATGAAAGTCGAGAAGTAACCATAAATGGAAAAAACAGAACTATTTATGTTCCTTTTATAACTGCTTCAGAAATCATTTTAAATAGAGATAATTTCAAAGATATAAAAACAAGTACTGGCACTTTATTAGATGAAGGAAGTAATGCTGCTATCACATTTGTATCTATCCCTGGATTTAAAGAATCTCTTAATCTAGATAGTAAACTATCTGGTTATCTTAACTTAAAAGAAGAAGTTGTTATTGAAGGAAATACTACAAACTTCAAAACTCCGAATATTATGATTGCCGCTACAAGTGATGTATCAAAATACTTAGAAGATGTGGATGAAGATACTAGCTTTGGTGATTTAAAAGGTTCTTTAGATAAATTACAAAAAGGTGGTAAGAGCTTAGTAGATGGAGCTAAACAAATTAGTGATGGTGCAAATACTTTAGATACTAATTATAAAAAATTTAATAGTGGAGTTAAAAGCTTAGACGATGGTATTACTACTCTCAACAATGGTTCATCTCAACTTGTTAGTAAATTACCTGAGTTAAATAATGGCGCTCAAAGTTTATCAAGCGGTCTTAACACTTTAAGTTCTTCTTCTAAAGACTTAAGTGATGGTGCTAGCAAAGTTAATTCTGGTGCTTCTGCACTATATAGCGGCCTTAATACTTTGAGCTCTTCTTCCAAGGATTTAAGTACTGGTGCTAAAGAAGTTAGTGATGGTGCTTCTAAATTAAATAGTAGTTACTCTGCTTTAGATAAGGGTATTAATTCTTCTTATAGTGGTGCTAACGATTTAGAAAAAGGTGCTAAACAACTACAATCTGGTGCTACTAGTTTAGAGGAAGGATTGAGCAATGGTTCTAGCGGTATAAATGATTTAATATCTTCTACAAATGTAATTAGATCTCTTGCTTCTAAAATAGAAGGTATTGCTTCTAAATTAAAAGCTGGAAATGGTAGTAATATTGAATCTAGTCTTTCATCTATAGCTGCTAGAGCCTCTGAAAATGGTGACGAAAAAACATTATCTGATGTACAGAAGATCAAAAATTCACTTAGTAATCAGTCTTCAAGCATTAGTAGCGCTGCTGATGGATTATATAGCATTGCCAATGGTTTAAATAATTTAGCTGACAAACAAGAAAGTGGCCTAAACACTTTAGCTAAAGGTATTGATTCTGCTGTAAATGGTGCTAAAAAACTTACTGCTGGTTTAAGCAATCTAACAGATGGCTTATCTGATTTAAAAACTGGTTTAGGTGAAGTAAGCAAAGGTTCTAGCTCTGTTTCTAGTGGATTAAAAACTCTAAGTGATGGTAGTTCAAGTTTAGCAATTGGTTCTTCCAAGCTTGCTAAAGGGGCTTCTGATGCTTACTCAGGTAGCAAAACTTTAACTGATGGTACTTCTCAACTTGCCTTAGGTTCTTCCAAGCTTTCTAAAGGGGCTTCTGATGCTTACTTAGGTAGTAAGACTTTAGCTGATGGTACTTCTCTATTAGAATCTAGTGGTAAGAAATTAGCGTCTGGTGTAAATACATTAAAAAATGGCTCTTCTCAACTTACTAGTAATTCTGACAAAATTCTAGCTGGAATAGGAACATTGTCTAGTGGTTCTGAACAACTATATTCAGGGGCTAAAAAGCTTCAAAACGAAGGCCTAAATAAGCTTGCAGAAGAAGGAAATACGTTAATAAGTTCTGTTGACGGTGCTATGGAAGTTAAAGATAAATTATTAGATGCAGCAAAAGGATATAATAACTTCACTGGTATAAGTGAAAATATGGATGGTAGCGTTAAGTTTGTTATGAAAGTAAAATCTGAAGATACTCAAAATAATTCTGATAAAAAAAGCTCTTCAACAACTAAAACTTCAGATACCAAAGAAAATGATTCAAATAAAGTAGATAGTAGTAATAATTTTATTAATTGGTTAAAAAACAAATTTAATAAATAGATATTACCATTTTACCTCTTTAGTAGGGAGCAAAGGAAAATAATTATGACCTTGCTCCCTTTTTAATTACATACTTTTCTCTTGTTTGTGAAAAAATGTATGTAAAAGTATAATTTATATTATAATAAATTTATAATATTACATAAAACAAAAATTGAGGGATGGTTAAATGAATAAAGACATAATATTAAAAAAAACTAAAGCATTTGTAAAAGATAAATTATATAAAGAAAGCTCTGGTCATGATTGGTTCCATACAAAACGAGTTTATAATTTAGCTACTTATATTTGTGAGAAGGAAGGTGGAGATGATTTTATTATTAAAATGGCTGCTCTACTTCACGATATTGACGATTGGAAATTTAGTAATAATAGTAAAACAACAGAAAACTTTTTAAAATCCCTTAATATTGATGAGGAATCTATTCATGAAATAATGAATATAATAACAACCATGTCTTACAAAGGTGGTGTAGTAGATTCTTCTCAAAACAATATAGAAGGAAAAATTGTTCAAGATGCAGACAGATTAGATGCTATAGGTGCCATCGGTATAGCAAGAGCTTTTACATATGGTGGTAGCAAAAATCGATTAATGTATGACCCGGATATTAAACCTATGGATTTTCAAAGTTTAGATGAAGTAAAAAACCTTAACAATCACACAATTAATCATTTTTATGAAAAACTACTTAAACTTAGAGATTTAATAAATACTGATACTGCACAACAAATTGCTGAAGAAAGACATAGATTTATAGAAATTTATTTAGATGAATTTTTCTATGAGTGGAATTTTAACAAAGAAAAATAATCAATCTAAAAAGCCCTATGATTAATCATAGGGCTTTTTCTTTAATAAAATTGTTGTACTTTTTCCATTCCTCTATCTTTCATTATTTTTACAGATTCTGCATTAATAATTAGACTTCCATCCTTGTCTTCCAATTTTCCAATAACCTTAATCCAATCATTTTCTTTTGGTAAATCATGATTATAATTATAATTAAATTCAAATCCACTCATAACTTCCATTTCAGTCAGATACTCATCTTCATCACCTTCTACATGTTGACCTTCTTCATCATGAGTATGTTCCATTATATCTGTTAGTCTGTAAACATATAGATGTTTTTTATTATTTTCATCTTTTTCTTCTTTAAACATACCTTCTATTTCTATAGTCTTTCCAATATATTTGCTACTATCTAAATGGATATCATTTACATAATCCACATATACATTCTCCATTATTTTAATAATTTCTTGTGACTCTCTGTTCTCACTAGTACCTGTATCTTTTTTCGATACTTTTTCATTACATCCAGTCATCATAATTATTGTACATATACTAATTAGTATAATACTAAATATTTTCTTCACTTATTAACCTCCAAAGTATGTATTAAATATTGCATTTTATCTTATCATGAAGAAAAAAAAGTGTCAATTATTCTTCCTCCGAATTAGCCACCTCTACCAAAACCTCCTGTGACTTTATTTTGTTACTATAAATTTCACTAATAAATGTAGATCCTAATATTAGTATTCCTCCAAGTATTTGTAGTAAACTCATACTTTCACTTAAAATAATTGCTGACATAATTATGGCAGAAATTGGGTCAACATAAGAATAAATAGCAACAGTCTGACTTTCTAGTTTTTGAATAACAGTAAAATATATTAAATAAGCTATTCCTGTATGAACTATCCCTATTATTAATAATAGAATTATTGACTTACTAGAAACCCCTGCTAAACTTATTTTTTCAGTAAAAATTACATATGGTATCAAAAATATGGCTGCAACTGATAATTGCACCACAGAACTATCTCGCCCTGAAATGTCCTTTAAAAATTTATTTAGAACGACTACGCCCGCATATAAACAGGCTGCACTTAAACCATATACTATTCCAACTATATTATTTCCACCCATGCTACTCTTATCTATACCTACAATACATAACATTCCTATCATAGCTGCAACTATACATAAAACTTTCACAGGTGTTAGTTTTTCTTTTAACAAAAAAGGAGATAAGAACATTACTATAACGGGTGCTAAATAATAACAAATTGTTGCAGTAGAAATAGTTGTATAATTATATGCTTGAAATAAAAAAATCCAATTAAAACCTAGACATATTCCACAAGCTACAAGTACTAATAAGTTCGATTTTATTTTTTCCTTTGATAAATGTTCTTTTGATATCATACTGAAAACTATTAAAAAAATACTTCCTACAATGGCTCTTACAAGAGCTATCTGACTAGATGTAAAATCAATATATCTTACAAATATTCCAATACTTCCCCAAATCAACATGGCAATAATAAGCCCTAATTTATATTTTTTCATCTATTCCCTCCTTTTAACTTTCAATCATTGTATATACTTTCAATATACTCCGCCACAGTTTTAGTAGCTACAATTATTAAAATATTTTCTTTAGAAAATTCTTTGATAACCTCCATTCCTCACTATTAATTATTGTTTCTCTAATTAAAGTCATTGCATCTGTATTGTTTAATGGAGGAATTGCATTAGAAAACATGATTATTTCATCTTTTAACTCTTCTTCATCTTCCTTTATTACGCATACTTTTAGTCCAAAATCATAAGGACTAATTGTAACTGATGATTTTATTCTTTCATCTATACAGTTAATTAAAGTCAAAAAACCTCCCATACTATGACCTACCAAAAAAATATTATTTTTATCTATATTGTAATTTGTTACATTTTCTTCATTTGTTACAAAATTAATTACACTCCTCACATCTTCAATACAATTTGAAAATAAAAATTGTCCATTTACTCCCCAACATCCTCTATAATGAAATATAAGTACATTTAAACCACATCATCTAAGGCTATGGGCTAAGTCATGATTATCTTCATATCCTGGAAATCCATGTAATAAAATTGCAGTTGGACAAGAACCTTCTTCCCCTGGAGTTAACATTGTACCAATTACTTCTTCTCCATTACTTCTTATTTTAAGATCATATAAGTTAGGAAAGTATCCATTTACCTATTCTATTTTTGGATCCATAAAAATCATTTGACTATTCATTTAGCTCCCTCCTTAATAATAAAACCTATTATATAAATTATAACTAATGAAAATACTAATCGGTTAAATATTCCATTTTCTTATAAAAATTTTTATTTTAGGGACATCAATTACTCTTTTAACTATATAATATTATATAGAGTAATCTAAATTTTTAATTAAAGAGGACGAGTATAATGAGGAAAGTAAAAAAAATTAACAAAATAGTTAAGGCTTTTTATAATATATTTGGTGCACTTCCTTTGTTAATAACCCTATATATATATCCATTAATTCCTGATGAAATTCCTATTCACTATTGGATGAATGGAACTATTGATAGATGGGGAAGTAAAAATGAATTGTTTATTGTTCCAATGATAATTTTT
>NZ_JANKBY010000138.1:0-9031 GCF_024621905.1 Terrisporobacter muris | reverse complement strand
TTATCATCTTTTTTATATTAAAATTTTACTATTCTTTTTATTAGTACCCAATTAGTAAAAAATAAAACTCACTTAAAAATTCAAAATAACAAAAGAATGCTAGCTTAATTTTAAGCTAACATCCTTAATTTTATAATGAAGATATTTGTTACTGTACCATCCTCTGTAAATGATGTAATCCCTGTTCCATTAACATTTTAGGTTTAGTTTCATAAGTTTTTCACAGATTTGAGATCAATATAATTTCTTTATATGTAAAAAAAGAGGATATCTCTTCTAATTAAAAATTATTATAAGAAATCCTCTTTTCTACTTAATAAAAATTACTCTTCTATATCAACTTTTATAGCTAATTCTTCTAATTGAGCATCATCAGCTACTCCTGGAGCATTTGTCATTGGACATATAGCATTTTGATTTTTAGGGAATGCTATCACTTCTCTAATATTATCAGCTCCTGTAAGCAGCATCATTAATCTATCAAATCCAAATGCTAATCCAGCATGTGGTGGAACTCCATATTTAAACGCTTCTAGTAAGTATCCAAACTTATCATTAGCTTCTTCATCGCTTATTCCTATAGCATCAAACATTTTCTTTTGGATATCCGCATTAGATATTCTAACACTTCCTCCACCTAGTTCATATCCATTTAATACTATATCATAAGCTTTAGCTCTTAAATTAGTTTTATCTTCACCAGTTAATCCTTCTACGTCTTCATCTAATGGAGATGTGAATGGATGATGCATTGCTATCATTCTTCCTGTTTCTTCGTCTTTTTCGAATAATGGGAATTCAGTTACCCATAATAGGTTATATTTATTTTTATCCATTAAGTCAAGTTTTCTACCAACTTCAAGTCTTAATTGGCCTAATGCATCATAAACTACAGCATTTTTATCAGCTATAAATAATAATAAGTCTCCAGCTTCTGCTCCCATTTTTTCTAATATAGCGTTCATTTCTTCTTCTGAGAAGAATTTAGCTATTGGAGATTCTATTCCAGCTTCAGTTAATTTTATCCAAGCAAGACCCTTAGCTTTGTAAAGCTTAGCATGCTCTTCTAACTTCTTCATTCCTTTTTTTGAGAAGGCTTCAGCTCCACCTTTAACGTTTATACCTCTAACACTACCTTTTTCATCAGAAGCAGCATTAGCAAATACTCCGAATCCACATTCTTTAACTATGTCAGATATATTTACAAATTCTAATCCAAATCTAGTATCTGGTTTATCTGAACCAAATCTATCCATAGCTTCTTTATAAGTCATTCTTTGGATAGGTAATTGAACATCCACATCTAATACTTCTTTGAATATTTCTTGAAGCATTTTTTCCATGATTCCCATTACATCTTCTTCATCAACAAATGACATTTCACAGTCTATTTGAGTGAATTCTGGTTGTCTATCAGCTCTTAAATCTTCATCTCTGAAACATTTTACTATTTGGAAGTATCTATCCATACCACTTACCATTAATAATTGTTTAAATAATTGTGGTGATTGTGGTAATGCGTAGAATTTACCTGGATTAACTCTACTTGGTACTAAGTAATCCCTAGCACCTTCTGGAGATGGTTTTATTAAGAAAGGAGTTTCTATTTCTACAAAGTTGTTATCTGTTAAGTAATTTCTTACTATTTTAGCAACTTTACTTCTTAATATTAAATTATTTTGCATAGAAGGCTTTCTTAAATCTAAGAATCTATATTTTAATCTTAAATCTTCAGAAACATTATCATTATCTTTTATATATATTGGTGGAGTTTCTGATTTGCTTAAAATTCTAAGTTCAGTTGCTTCTATTTCTATATCTCCTGTTGCCATGTTAGGATTTTTAGATTGTCTTTCTCTAACTATACCTTTAACAGCAACAACATATTCTGAACCTAATTTTTCAGCTTTATTAAATGCTTCTTCACTTACATTTGTATCAAATATTATTTGGCTTATTCCTCTAACATCTCTTAAATCAACGAATACTAATCCACCTAAGTTTCTTTTCTTTTGTACCCATCCATTTAAAACTACTTCTTCACCCACATTGGCAATTCTTAAATCACCACAGTAATGAGTTCTCTTTAATCCTTTTAAGTTCTCCATATTTCCTCCTTCGTCATTTACGCACTAAAAGGTGAAAGATTGAATGATAATATTCATCTCTTTTCACCTTATATTCTATGTCAATTTTAATTATAATCTATTTTTTAACTCATTTACTAATTCACTAAGTTTTACAGTAGTTTGTTCTGATGTTTCCATGTTTTTAAGAGTTGCTGCATCATTAGCTAACTCGTCATCACCTATAACTATTGTATATTTAGCATTTATTTTATCTGAGTATTTAAATTGAGCTTTTAAGCTTTTTCCTAAGTGATCTATATCAGCGCTTATGTGATTATCTCTTAGTTCTTTTATTAAACCAAAACTCTTAGTTTTAGCTGTATCTCCTATTGTTGCTATGTATATATCTGTAGATTTTGGATTTTCTATTTCTATATTATTATTTTCTAAAGTTAATAATAATCTTTCTGCTCCAAGCCCAAATCCTATACCACTAATTCCTTTTGGCCCACCTAATTGTTCAACTAGACCATCATATCTTCCTCCGCCACAAACTGTACTTTGTGATCCTATATCATTTGATATTATTTCGAAAGCAGTTTTTCTGTAGTAGTCAAGTCCCCTAACTATAGTTTTATCAACTACAAACTTTATATCCATCTCTCTTAAGTATTCTTGTAATTTATCAAAATGATTTTCACAATCATCACATAAGTGATCTATCATGAAAGGTATGTCTGTTATATTTGCTTTACATGTAGGGTTTTTACAATCTATAACTCTCATTGGATTTTTGTCTTTTCGCTCTAAACAAGTTTCACATAATACATCTGATTTAGCATCTAAATATGCTTTTAAAGTTTTGTTATATTCTTCTCTACAAACAGGACATCCTACTGAGTTTATGTTTACTGACAAATCTTTAAGTCCTAATTCATTAAAGAATTGCACTGCTAAAGATATAACTTCTGCATCTATTGATGGTGTATCACTTCCTAGTGCCTCAATACCAAATTGGTGGAATTGTCTTTGCCTTCCTGCTTGTGGTCTTTCGTATCTAAAGCATGGAGTTATGTAAAATAATTTTGTTGGTTGTGTATCAGCATATAATTTATTTTCTATAAATGATCTGATAGTTCCAGCAGTCCCTTCTGGTTTTAAACTTATTTGTCTATCACCTTTATCAGTGAAAGTATACATTTCTTTTTGAACTATATCTGTTGTGTCACCAACACTTCTTGTGAAAACTTCTGTATGCTCAAATATAGGAGTTCTCATTTCTTCATATCCATATAATGCACATATTTCTCTGAATTTCTTCTCAACATAGTGCCATTTATAGACTTCCTTTGGTAATATATCTCTTGTTCCTCTTGGCGCTTTACTTAGCATTTTTCTCTACCTCCTCATACTTTCTTTTTATCATCTCGTCAATTCTTTGAATATATTGTTCTACATTCTTGACATTTTCTACCCTTTCAATCCTATCTTCATCAGGATATACAAATTTAGTTATAGAACCAGCCCCTAATGCATAATTACTTTGTTTTTCCTCCATAATTTGCATATTATAAATACATTCATAACCTTCTTTAGCATAACCTATATTTTCTAGATTACCTAGCATATGTTTTTGTCTGTACATATAATAAGGGTTTAATCCCATATCCTCTGCATATTCCTTAGCTAAATTAATCATTTTTACCATTTCTTCATACTGAGCAAGTTCATAATCTTCTAGATTTTCTTTTAGCTTTGATGTTCTTTTTACTGCTAAGGTATGAACAGTTAGACTTTCTGGAGATAGCTCTTTTATTTTATCTAAAGTATTTCTAACCATACTTAAATCTTCATCTACTAACCCTAGTATTATATCCATATTGATATTATCAAATCCGACTTCTCTAGCCAAATGGAATGTGTCAATTATATCTTGTATACTATGATTTCTACCTATTTTTTGTAAAGTTTCATCATTCATACTTTGTGGATTAATACTTATTCTGTCTACATTATTTTTCTTTAAGACTTCTAACATTTCTCTATTTATAGTATCAGGTCTTCCTGCCTCTACTGTAAACTCTTTGATTTCACTTAAATCAAATCTTTCAAATAGTCCTTTTATTAAAGTATCCATTTCATCAGGAGTTAAAGTAGTTGGAGTACCTCCACCAATATATAAAGTTTCTATTGATTTATTTTGTTCTTCTAATAACTTAGCTACACCTTCGACTTCTTCAAGTAATTTAGCTACATATGTAGGTTTTAATCCTCCAAATTGCTTTAAAGAGTTCGCAGGGAATGAACAATAATAACATCTTGTAGGGCAAAATGGAATACTCACATATAAAGATACTTTATTTTCATCTATTGGGTATATGAATTTTCGCTCTCTTCTTGCAATATCAAGAGCTAAATCAATTTTATCATCACTTATAAAATAATCTCTAGTTAATTTTTCTCTTATTTCTTCATCACTAAAATTATCATCAAGTAGTGAATGTACTATTTTTACAGGTCTTATACCTGTAAGTATTCCCCATGGTGGAGTAATCTTAAACTTCTTTTCTAGAATTTTGAACATACTCCTTTTTATAGTTTCCTTTATAACCTTTTTTTCTTCTCTCTTACTTAACCCCTCTAAGCTTCTATGTTCTACATGTTCATATATTACTCCATAATTTTCACAATAAACAGTTTTGGAAAAAATATTGTTATTATGAGAAAATAAAGTATTCTCTACAACCATCATGCAATCTCTTTCGTCAATGAATCTAAGCTCTGAAGTAAAAAGTTTAACTAGTTCGCTTACTTCATATTTAAAATCATGACCTTTTAATACAATACCTATCATTTTCTAGCTCCTTTTGAAATCCTCGCAAGTGTATTTATCTCATAAAAGGATTTGTCATTTTTTCTATTTTTAAAGTAGAATTTGGACCATGACCTGGATAAACCGTTATATCATCATCTTGATTTTGTAATCTTTTTAATGATTTTTCCATTTTTTTATAGTCACCGCCATAAAAATCTGTTCTTCCTATACTCCCCGCAAATAAAGTATCTCCTGTAAGCATATGTTTATCAATTTTTATACACATACTTCCTGGAGTATGCCCTGGAGTGTGAATAAATTTTAATTTCATATCTCCAACTTTTAATGTATCATTATCTTTAACATATATATCAGCATCTAATTCCACAGTATTTGAAGGAAGTGAAGCACTTAAATTTTTTCTTTTATCTATTAATATTTCTTTCTCTTCTTCATGGGCTACTATTTTAGCATTTGTTGCTTCTTTTAAAGTTAAAACATTTGTTATATGATCTCCATGACCATGAGTTAGTACAATATATTCTACATTTAAATTTTGTCTTTTTACAAAGTTCATTATATCAACAAGATTTACCCCTGGATCAACAACAATGCATTTTTTTGTATTTTCGTCTCCAACTACATAAGTATTTTCACCCATGCGACTTTCAACGATTTTTTCTAATATCATAGCTTCCCCCTCCTTAGAATTCTTTTCTTGATTCTAGTAATATAGTCACAGGTCCATCATTAGTTAAATCAACCATCATATGAGCTCCAAACTGTCCTGTGCCTACATTAATCCCTTGTTTTTTTATTTTTTCAACAAATTCTTCATATAAAGGATTTGCCACTTCTGGCCTTGCTGCATCAGAAAAGCTAGGTCTTCTACCTCTTCTTGCATCCCCATAAAGTGTAAATTGAGAAACGGCTAAAACTTCACCATCAACATCTTTTAATGATAAATTCATTTTTCCGTCTTCATCTTCAAATATTCTTAAATTAGTTACTTTATCTACCATATAATCAACATCTTTTGATGTATCATCATGAGTAACTCCAAGTAAAACCATTAGTCCTTGATTTATTTGTCCAACAACTTCTTCATCTACTGTTACTTTGGAAGATGAAACCTTTTGTACAACTGCTCTCATATTTTCCTCCTAATTTCTTACCCTGAAAACATCATCTACACCAGGTATAGACTTAATTTTTTTCATTAAATTTGTTAGTTCAGAAATATCATTTACTTCAATTAATAAGTTAATTTGAGTCATTTCGTCTTTTGATTTTCTTGCATTAATTCCATTTATATTAAGTTTTTGCATCGCTATTGTATGAATAACATCATTTAGCATACTTTTTCTATCTGTTCCAATAATTTTAATTTCGCCTTCAAATTTAGACTTTTTAGGAGCATCCCAACTTACATCTACAAGTCTTTTCTTGAAAAATTCATCGTTCATTTGGCAGTTTGGACAATCTGATCTATGTATCGCCACACCTCTACCCTTCGTAACATATCCTACTATTTCGTCTCCAGGTAATGGATTACAACATTTAGCAAATCTAACAAGTATATTATCTAGACCTTTTACTATAACCCCAGAACTACTCTTCTTTCTTTTTTCCTTGTATTCCTTGTCAGTTATATTATATTTTGATAAATCTTCATTTTCTTTTTGTCTATTTTCTTTTTCTTTTTTCTTTTCTTCTTTAAGGTAAAAATCTCTAACCTTTGGAACAACTTGGCTAACTACTATTCCGCCATATCCTATAGTTGCAATAAAATCTTCCAAGCTTGGTTGATTAAATTTCTTTGCTATTTGTTCCATAAACTTTTCTATAGAAGAGTCTTTTAAAGGAATACCATATTTTTTAAATTCTTTTTCTAATATTTCATATCCTCTTTCAATATTTTCTTCTCTTCTTTCTTTCTTAAAGAATTGTCTTATTCTATTTCTTGCATTTGGAGTTTTAACAATCTTTAACCAATCACGGCTCGGTCCATTTGAATTTGATGATGTAATGACTTCAACAATTTCCCCATTTTGCAATGTATAATCAATAGGAACTAGTCTACCATTTATTTTAGCTCCTACACATTTATTTCCTACCTTACTATGAACCCTGTATGCAAAATCTATTGGTGTAGATTCCGCTGGTAGCTCAATAACGTCCCCCTTAGGAGTAAATACATAAACTTGACTATTAAATACATCTTCTTTTAATGAATCTAAGAACTCTTGAGGATCTTTTACATCTTTTTCCCACTCCATCATTTGTCTTAGCCATTTTAATTTTTCTTCCATCTTTTCATCATTACTCATTGTACCTTCTTTATATTTCCAGTGAGCTGCTATACCATATTCGGCAATATTATGCATTTCATGAGTCCTAATTTGAATTTCTACAGGCTCACCTTCTGGTCCAATTACTGTAGTATGAAGAGATTGATACATATTAGCTTTAGGCATTGCTATATAGTCTTTAAATCTTCCTGGCATTGGTACCCATAAAGTATGAACCATACCGAGAACTGCATAACAATCCTTTATTGTATCTACGACTATTCTAACAGCAGTTAAATCAAAAATTTCTTCAAAAGTCTTATGCTTATTTTTCATTTTTCTATAAATGCTGTAAAAATGCTTTGGTCTTCCATAAACTTCACAATCTATATTAACTTCGTTAAACTTTTCTTGTAATAAATTTACTATTCTGCTTATATATTCTTCTCTTTGACTTCTTTTCATAGAAACTTTATCTACTAAGTCATAGTATCCATCTGGGTCTATATATCTTAGTGCTAAATCTTCCAATTCCCATTTAATTTTAGAGATTCCTAACCTATGAGCTATTCCACCATAGATTTCTAAAGTTTCTTTTGCTTTATATTTAGCCTTTTCTTCTGGCATATATTTTAGAGTTCTCATATTATGTAGTCTATCAGCTAACTTTATAAGAATTACCCTAATGTCTTTTGCCATGGCTAAAAACATTTTTCTTAAATTCTCAGCTTGCGTTTCTTCTTTTGATTGATATTTAATTTGACCAAGTTTTGTAACCCCATCAACTAAATCAGCAATCTCCTTACTAAACATTTCTTCTATATCATCATAAGTATAGTCCGTATCTTCTATCACATCATGTAAAAGTCCTGCTGATATAGTTTCTATATCAAGTTCCATATCTACAAGAATATTTGCAACAGCTATTGGATGAATTATATAAGGTTCACCTGATTTTCTTAGGATACCTTCATGGGCAGATTTTGCCAAATAGTAAGCTTTTTCTACAAGAGTAGTATCTGTATTAGGAGCATATTCTTTTATTTTATCTAGAATCTCCTGTAATTCCTTATCATGCATATAACCACCTATTCTCTAAAGTATAAATTTTATTATATATGAAAATAGTTGGTAAAAACCAACTATTATTATTGTCTAGTATTTTATAAGAGAATTAACATTATATTTTGCTAATTTTGCTCTTCCGTCTAAGTCTTCTAATTCTATTAAAAATTGCATTGAAACCACTTCTCCGCCTAGCTTTTCTATAAGTTTAGCTGCTGCTTCCATAGTTCCACCTGTAGCTAATAAATCATCTACTATTGCAACCTTTTGCCCTGGCTTAATAGCATCTTTGTGTATTTCTAGTCTATTAGAACCATACTCTAAATCATATTCATAACCTTCAACTTCCCATGGTAATTTCCCAGGTTTTCTAACTGGTATAAAACCAATTCCCATACCATAAGCAACCGGTGTTCCCATTAAGAATCCTCTTGCTTCTGGTCCTACAATTAAATCAACTTCCTTATCCTTTAAATCTGCTATTATTTCATCAATTGCAAATTTAAGTGCTTTACCATCTTGTAATAATGTTGTTATGTCTTTAAAGCTTATTCCTTCCTTTGGAAAATCTTCAATTACTCTTACTATTTGTTTTAAATCCATTTAAAACTCCTCCTAATGGCTTTTTACATACTCTTGTTTTAATTCTTTTAGATTATTAAGTATTACACTTTCATCCAAATTAAGCTTTTTATCAGGTTTTTCTAATAAATATATGGCTATAGTATTTTCTTCATAGTTAATTTCAAAATTCAATAAATTTAATTCTTTAAAAACTTTAAGTATTATAA
>NZ_JANKBY010000137.1:0-9126 GCF_024621905.1 Terrisporobacter muris | reverse complement strand
AACTTTATTAAAATAATTTGTATTTTTATGATTATATTTGGAGCTATAGGTTCAGCTTCATCATTTTTTAGAACTATGAATAAAAAAGAATTAAGTATAATGAATGAATCATATCCTATATATATGGCAGACAGTATGGTTATATCGGATAAAAAAATCTACTTAGGGAGTAATCAATGGGTTCAAGTATTTGATTATGATGGTAATTACATTACGGGTGTATATTTTGGGGAGATGAAAAATAAAATTGGTGCAGGTTTTAAAGTTATAAGTGATGATTTATATATAATAGAAGAAGACTATTGTGATTCAGATAATTCAAATATGTACGCAAAACAAAAAATTTATAAGATGGATTTTTATAAAAATAAGCTAATATTTGAAAATGAAGAATTTCTTGATGAAGATGAATTCTTTCATAAGTCAGTAATATATAAAAGTAGTGACACAGAAAAAATTATAGATTTATTATTGGATTTCGATTTAGTAGGTATTTTTAATGAAATAGTTGGATTCTTCAAATACAAATCTATTGAAATAAATAATATTAAATACAAAATAGGATTAAATAAAATATTTGTATATGATAAAAATATACATGTTATTTCATTAAGTGTAGGTATTTTACCATTAAATACTATGCAGTATGGATTAATATTTATAATAGGTATATTGTTAATAACAAAATTAAAGTCTAGTTATGAATAAGTTGAATAGTTAGGATATCATTAATTGGGACAAAATGGATTTTAAGTCAAAAGAATTTCCTAAATTATGTTGATTTTACTACTTATATTGATATTTCACTAGGTTTTGGTGATTTAGTTATGTTAGCAAAGATTACAACAACTGTAATAGTTGGAGGTACGACACTTTATTATGCAGAAGAGATGATAAAGGAATTTCTATGGTTTAAAAATGTAAAATATATTAAAGGAGCAAGACTACATGATTATAAGGATAACTATTGATAAAGGTCGATGGGATGAAGATAAAATATATAATAATAGATAGTAGATATTTTTATAAGTAGAAAGGTAAACATATGAAAAATATATCAAAAATAATTCTGTATTCAATAATTATAACCTTGATAGGAACATCATTGATAGAAGATATATATTGGTTTAAGCATACACAGGTTAAGTCACAAGAATTGGTTACAAATCGAAACATACCACTTTATGATATATCAGGATTATATGTAGATTCGGATGAAAACTTCTATATTGGAATAGATAATAACAACTGGATAGAGAAATTTAATAAAAAAGGTGATTTTATATGTTCTATAGGCATGCAGGCAATAGTCGATAATTTTTATGTTGATAAAGAAGGTCTACTCCATATTATATGTACATATAGAAATGATGATAAGTATTATGAGCAGGTTATAGATACAGATAAAAATACTATTATTTCAGAGGATGAAATTAATAATAATATTTTTAATAGTATTAATTCAAATAAATTTTCTATAAATAATAAAACATACAGTATTGAGAAGAATATTATAAAAATAAAAGATGGAAATTATAATAAAAATATAACTTTAGATACACATATCAGATGGGTTAGAATTTTATATGACAAATTAAATATAATCGAAGTAATTATATTTATAGCTTTGATTATTATAATTCAGTGTAAATTTAAAAGTAAAAAATTGTTTGTTAATGAGCATACTGAAGAAAGTTAAAAAATTTCTATAGGAATAGGAGAATATATGAAAAAAATAGTTATTAAAGATAAGTATTCTGAAATAGAAAAAATATTTGAAGTATTAGCAGAATTCGTTTTTAAGAGTTCAGACAGTTTTGACCAAATAGAATTCGCTCGTTATGAAAAAAGAGAAGATGATACATCAAAATATATATATAGTTATCTTACAGAAGGAGTTCCAACAAAAGTACCTTGTTTTTCTACATTAGAAATGGTAAAGGTAATAGAAGAAATATTTAAAGTATCATATAAAAACTATGATATGACAAGTATTATATTATGGCTAAAAGAACCTGTGTTGGATGAAGAATCAGATAAAAAAGTTATTGCTTATAAAATAACAAGAGAAAATAAATTAACAAAGAAAAATATAATAAAATTTTATCAAGAAGATGACGATGACTATGATTATGATCTTCTTTTATAGAAAGTAAACGTATATATTGGTGTAAAAATAAAGGTCTAATAAAATATTTATTATTAGACCTTTATTGTTTGAGATTCGATTTTTAGATAGAGAATTAAAAAAATAGCAACCAGGGCTTCGGACTTGAATTTTCAGTGGGTATAAAGTTATTGACCGTTTATTTAAATGCTGGATACTTGCTTTGAGATGTAGGTGCTACAATTATTACTTTTTTACCAGGTTCATATGTTAAAAGATCATGTAAGCTTGTAGTTAGTGTGGCAGACAAAGCATCAGACTTTAGAAGTAAGAAAAAGGATTACCCATCTGTTTCACCAACACCTGAATTACATAGAAAAATAACTAAGAGATGGAGACGAGTTGTTCCTTATAAGAAAAATTATGAAAAGTTAACTAAGGAACAACTTACTAGATATTGTAGGATAGTTTATAATGATATGCCAGAGCTAAGAAAAGTAGCAATAGATAGCATAATTAAATATTATAAAAAATAATGTTAATATACAAAAATGTTAAGGAGAGTAGTAATGAAGTTATATATAGAATTTACAATAGGTTTTTCAGATGAATCAAAAGATTATCCATATATTATACAAAGAAAGTTACATCGTATTAAAAATAAGTTAAAAAAATATGAATTAAAGGAAATGATAGGTATTGACCCTATATATAAAATAGATGAGACAAATCCAATATTCTTAGAAGCTAAACAATTAATTAATGATTATAAAGATGATATTATATTGAAAATACAATGCTTATATCCAGTGTTTAGTAATGTTGAAATGGATAAAGCAGTAGCATATGAGCCATATTTTATTAATAGATATTGTTTTGACTATGATGAAGAATCTGATAATGAGTATGAAAATATCTGTAATCTGTGTGATTCAATAGAATTAAAAGAAAATTTAGAAATAAGTCCTAAAAGAATAAATAAAAATAGTTATAATACATTTACATTAGAGTACAATAGAAGCGTATTTCTTACAACTCAGCCAATGTATGAATATTTAGTTGAAAATGGAATTGATGTTAAATATTTTAAAGAATGTTATACAAAAAGAAAAAATATAATTGCTTATAGATTATATAGTGATAATGTGTTAGATGTAAATGCATTTTGTGATGACTCATATTCTGATTTATTTATTTGTAGTAATTGTGGAAAGTTACATAGAAATTTACAAATAGACGAAACATACATAAATAAATATATTGATAAAAATACACTAGATGACTTAGAAGATGTAAATATTACATCTGAATATTTCGGATGTAATAAAAAAATAATTGTAAGTAAAAAAGTTTATAATTTAGTGAAAGAAAAAGATTCAAAGGCTATTTTTTTACCTATATATATAAAACATGATTAGTGCCTAGATATAAACAAATATAGTGTATGAAATATTTAACTTGAATGAAGGTATCTCATATAGTAAGTTAAGTCATTTCAATGACTTTCCTACTATACTCTGGAGTATGAAAGCTGACACTGTATGTTAACTTTCACTAAGTATGATTATGATGATTCTCTGTAGAATGGTTTAATTATTTACTATATATAGTATTTGCAAAAATTGATCACTTGAAAATACTTACGATGTTGATAATAGACTGTATAAATATATTACCGTTAATGGAACAAAGGAAGTTGTAAATCAAGAAAATTTATATAACGGAAATGGTAAGCGTATACAGAAGAAAGAAGGTAGTAATGTAGTAAACTACTTCTACCAAGATGGAGTAGTTTTATATACATCAGATAAGAACGGAAATAAGACAAGCCAAAACTTTATAGGTACTGATGGAAATATTATAGGTACCACTAGCTTATTACTACGATGACTTTGGAGTGACAAAAACTATAGGGGATAGTAGTTTCTTCAATGAGGCTTGCTATACAGGTGGAATATATGATGTAAGTACAGGTTTATACTATTTGAATGCCAGATACTATGATCCTAGAAATGGTAGATTTATAACGAGAGATACTTATAGAGGAGAAATTAATAATCCTAGTACTCTGCATCTTTATGCATATTGTGCTAATAACCCTATTAACTATGTAGATCCAAGTGGTCATATTGCCATTCGATTTGGATATGGAGTATTAATAACTATTGCAAAGATTACAACGTATGTTATAGTTGCAGGAGCAACGTACTACTATATTAAATATGTTGCTAAAAATTTAAGAAAGAAGAAAGTTGGATATTATAAGGCAGTTTTAATGTATTCATTAAAATTAAAGAGAAAAGAGGTATTTATCGGACCACATATTAAATCTCATAAAGCTATTCAAAGAGTTATACTTAATCAATCTGTTTGGAGTACGAGTGAAGAGAGGGCATATAATCTTGCACACTCTGTTACTAGTAGAGAACCTCTTCATCATAGAGATGGAGATAAGAAAAAACAGCCAGGAAAGTATAATCATTATCATGCTAAAAGTAAATACATTAAATTTCCTGCGCACATATGGTATTAAATATAAGGTGAAATAAAGGAAGAGGAATATGATTATTAGAATTACTTATGATAAGTATACAATTAATGAAAGTTATTCATACGTATATTGTCCCAATAACATTAATATAAAAAGAAGAAATATTAAATTAGAATTTGTGAAATGGGAACGAAGTTTAGGAGATTTGGGTATGGAAAGAGAGAAGGAATTTTTTGAACTTCATAAAATAGGAGATGGTTATTTTTATGATTTAGAAGATATAATGATTTATTGGATAAATAAGTATCTCTTAAATTATGAATATGGAAATAAAGCTTATTTGTTAGATAATAATCTAGATCATAGTTACGATATAGATATAGATTCAGATAGTATATCATTATAAATAAACCTAATGATATAATAAATTCCTATTACTTTATAAATCAAGAAAATTTATACAACGGAAAGGGTAATCGTATACAGAAAAAGGAAGGAAACAATGTAGTAAATTACTTCTACCAAGATGGAGTAGTTTTATATACATCAGATAAAGATGGAAGTAAGACAAGTCAAAACTTCTTAGGTATTGACGGAAATGTTATAGGTACTACAAGATATAGCAGTGAAGGATTCAAGTATTATACTTATAACAAGGATGTTCAAGGAAGTACAACAAGTGTAGTAGGACAAGATGGAACTTCTCCAGTTATTTATGACTACGATGATTTTGGAGTGACAACAACTATAGGTGATAGTAGTTTCTTCAATGAGGTTTGCTATACAGCTGGAATATATGATGTAAGTACAGGTCTATATTATTTAAACGCTAGATATTATGATCCTAATAATGGTAGATTTATAACGAGAGATACTTATCGAGGAGAAATTAATAATCCTAGTACATTGCATCTTTATGCATATTGTGCAAATAATCCTATAAACTTTACAGATCCAAGTGGGCATTACTCACAGGCTATAAAGGAACCTACAGGGATTAGAATTATAAGAGGACTTGTTAATTCAGTGTTAATAGGGGCTGCAATTATTTATAACGGTGTCACATGGGTAAAAGCTACTGTGGCTAAAACAAGTAAAAAGTATACATACTATAAAGCGATGATAAAAGATTATCAGGTATATATGAGCGATGGAATAAGTAAATCTGCAGCTATTTCACGTTTGAAAAAAAATCAGGATGTATGGACTAAAAAGAAATATAATGCCTTTACTATTGCAAAAGCTGCAACTGATAAAGGTGCTACAGTAAAAGGGCCAGAATGTCATCTTAAGAACAAAAACGGTAAGCAAATACCACGTTTTTATTATCACTATCATGCTCGTTATTTATCAAGTAATAGAGTATAGAAACAACGTAAGTCTCATGCATTATATGGATCTGCACAAACGAATCCATTTTACCTTAAATAGTTATTAAATTTAAATGATACTATAAAAATAAATGAAAGAAGATAATATAAATATGTATAAAGAAAATAGATGTGAAAAGAGCAGTTTAAAATTAGATTATAAATATGGAGAGGAATATAGTAAAAACGTTATTATTACTCCAAAATACAGACATATATTAAAAGATAATTTATTAAATGGAGCTATTGTTAAATATGAAAGCTATGATTTTTTCAATGAACATATAATAGAGTTAGATTGTACAAACACAAAATGCAAATTTGACTACTTAAGGTTTACATTTAAATCCTTACTTTATGATACAGAAATTTTTTTAGACAAGATGTTTACTAAAGTTGAATTATATGAAATAAAAGATGGATTTAGGATTATATTTTCAATTTATCAACAAGAAAATAATGAATATAAAGAAGATTATTTGAAATTAGAAGATAAAAAAATTAAAAGAGAGGAATTATGCTATATTATAGAAGCTAAAGAATTAATAATAGAAGAAATAAAAAGTATATTTTATGAAAATGATATTGATGAATATTTAAAAAAATCAAATACAAAAAAAGGTGAGGAATTCAAATTAAAAATTCTACAACAATGGATGGATAATGAGGATATAGGTTATTATTATAGATTTAATGAATTAATATCAATGAGTAGAGTAATTACAGATGAATATGATAGACGAAAGGAAGTTAAAAATTTAAATCTGTCAAAGGACCTTCAATATTTTGTTGAAAATTTTGATTTTAGAGAGTGTACTGTAAATGATTTTGGAATGAAAGACGACAGTGATTTTTATATTAATATAGAAACATGTTCTAATTATTTTAAATTTAATGAGGATAAATCAGAAGTTGAATTATTACAGGTTATATTTAAGGGAACTAAAAATGTAGAAGCTAATAACACTGGATTTATTGACTCATGTTGTATAAAAATAGACTATGATAATACAATAGAGTTTCAGTTACTAGTAGAATCAGATGGATATAATATAATAAAGGTACATGCAGAAGACTTGGTTATAGAATTTATGAAGTAGAAACAAAGATTTTGTACTTGAATTTATTTTTAGATATAGTTACTATCATAACAACATTAATAAAAAAATACTAAATTAGGATTTAAAAGGAAGAACTAAGTTAAAAAAACTGGGATATAAAAAGAAATAAGTAGTTTTTGCAACTTAATAAAGAAAGATACGGTTCTTGTTATGTTTTGATACAATAAGATAAAATTAAAGTCATTGCAATGAATTAACTATGATGAACGGGAGTAAGCAAAAGTTGATACTGTGTGTCAACTTTTGCTTACTCATTATGAATATAAAAAGGCTACCTTAACTACAGATTATAATAATGACAAATTAATCTCAATGGTAGATAATAAACTTGATGGAAATGATGAAAAACCATATCATTATACATGTTATGAATATGATGATTTTGGAAGGCTAGTAGGATATTCAGAAATTAACTCGTCAGCTGAGCCAAGCCTTTCAGTTATTAATAAAAATAAGATTGTATACACTTATGATGTAAATGACAGAGCAACTGATATTAATTACCATGAATCAGACGATGAGGTAAAAGGACTAAAATTTGAGTACAATAATGATGATTGGTTAATAAACATAAAAGTCAAGATAAAAAGAAACTTCTTGATAGGAGAAGCTAAATATAGAGAGTATACTTACGATGCACATGGAAAAGTAAAAAATATAAAACTAATTTTATAAACTTTTAGGTAAGGTTTATTTATAAAATTTAAGATATGGAATGGTGGGTTTGATTGTTGTGAATCATCTCCACCATTGAAATACACGAAAAGAATTGGTTATTTAATCAATTCTTTTTTATATTCCTATAATGTATACTAAAAAATAAATCACAATTTAATTCAATCAAAAAGCAATAATCAAAATTAAGCCATATACAGTTATCGCATAGGAAAGGTGGAGAATATATATGAATATTTTGATATAATAGATAGATGGCATGATTTATCAAATAGTGATAAGGATAAGTAATATATATAATGATTACGTTGAAGTTTTGAAAAAAGAGTATGATAATTTAGACAACTTAAATATATGGAACTTATGGTATAGCTTAGACAACAAAAACATTATTAAAAAAGAAATAATGGAAAAGAACTTTCAAATAAGAAAAGAAGGTTATATAACTCATTATAGAGTTTTATGATACTATAATTTACTAACCATTTTGTTATTTTTAAATAATTTGTTATAATATATCTATTACAAGATTGTCCTATGTAGGAAATATTGACTAAATGGTAAGATAAATATAAGTAATAAACTCAACAATAGGAGGAAAGTTATGCCACAAATAAAAGTAAGAGGAATAAATGAAAACGACATCTGTAAGATAAGTGAAAAGATGATTGATGAATTAGTAGAAGCTGTAAAATGCCCAAGAGATTATTTTGAAATAGAATGTATAAAGTCTGTTGCTATAAGAAATGGTAAGATAGCGGATGTATATCCATTTGTAGAAGTAGCTTGGTTTGATAGAGGTCAAGAGGTTCAAGATACAGTAGCTAAAATAATCACTAACAATATAAGAGAAAATCTAAATATAGAAAGTATGGATTTAGCTTTTACAGTTTTTGAAAAAGAGAAGTATTATGAAAATGGAGAGCACTTCTAAGCAATTGTTATATAATGTAAAAAAAATAGTAGGGGTATATCAATTAATCGGTATACTCCTACTTTTTTACTTACAAGGAAATTATATTACCATTTTTAATGTGAAAAACTTATATAATGAAGTATTATCAATGGGTGTAAGAGGTAGTAAAAAAGTAAATTTTGGATCAAGGTCGTTGCCTAAAATTTCATAGCGCCTACACAGTGGCTTAAAGTGTTTCGCCGACACGTCGCTCAAGCGAAGGGAATTTTTTATTAAGATTATTCCTTATATCAACACTATATTTAATTAAAACATATCTTGAGTTTATCAAAACTTAAACTCATCTAAAATGAAAAACGATGTATAAAAAAAATAAACTGGCCAAAGTTTTGACTAACTGGCCAATTTTTTTAGTGAAAATTACAAAAAAAATAAATCTCATATGC
>NZ_JANKBY010000136.1:0-9302 GCF_024621905.1 Terrisporobacter muris | reverse complement strand
ATAAGTATAAAGAAAAAAATGTAAAAACTTAAAAATTAAAGTTTACATATTTTAAACGTAAAGTCCAATTTAATCTTAATGTAACATAAAAATTATACTTAAGGTTAAAACAAATCAATTAGTCAGACATTAAAATTAGTAAAATCGAAAGTGCATCAATTCAAACCAAGTTTAAAACAACTAAATATACAAAATTTAGGAGGATAAAATGAGGAACATAGAAGATATCATTAAATTTGCAAAAGAAAGAGGTCCAAAAACTGTATCAGTAGCTTGTTGCCAAGACAAAGAGGTACTTATAGCAGTTGAAAATGCAAGAAAAGAAAATATAGTAGAGGCAATTTTAGTTGGAGATATTGAAAAAACTAAAGAAATTGCAGATGAATTGGGTATAAACCTAGAAAATTATAAATTAATAGACATTAAGGACTTATCAGAAGCTTGCCTAAAAGCAGTAGAGTTAGTATCTAGTGGAAAAGCTCATATGGTTATGAAGGGTTTAGTAGATACTTCAATTATATTAAAAGCTGTGCTTAATAAAGAGGTGGGTCTAAGAACAGGAAACATATTAAGTCATGTGGCAGTATTTGATATAGAGGGATATGATAGATTATTCTTTATAACTGATTCAGCTATGAACTTAGCACCAGACGTAAATGCAAAAAAACAAATAATTGAAAATGCATGCTCAGTTGCGAGATCATTAGATATAGATGAACCTAAAGTGGCATTGATTTGCGCTAAGGAAAAGGTTAACCCTAAAATGAAAGATACTGTAGAAGCAAAAGAATTAGAAGATATGTATCTTCGTGGAGAAATAAAAGGATGTATGGTTGGGGGACCTTTTGCCTTAGATAATGCTATTAGTGAAGAAGCTGCTAGACATAAAGGTATGGACCATCCAATAGCAGGTAAAGCTGATGTATTAGTAGTGCCAGATATAGAAGCAGGGAATGTATTATATAAATCTATAGCATTTTTTGCAAAATGTGAAAATGCAGGTTTAATAGTAGGAGCAAAAGCACCTATTATATTAACATCTAGAGCTGATAGTGATAAAACTAAATTAAATTCAATAGCGCTAGGGGTTCTAGCAAGTACAAAAAAATAATATAAAAATAAAGGAAGGTTATTAGAGTGGGAGATTATAAAATTTTAACAATAAATCCAGGATCAACATCGACTAAGATTGCTGTATTTGAAAATGAAGAATTATTATATGAAAAAACACTAAGACATTCTTCAGAAGAAATAGGGAAATATGAAAAGGTAGCAGATCAATTTGAGTTTCGTAAAGGTGTTATAGAAGAATCTTTAAAAGAAGCAGATTTGAAAGTAGAAGATTTAGATGCAATAGTTGGTAGGGGAGGACTTTTAAAACCTATACAGGGTGGAACTTACAAAGTAAGTGATGTAATGGTGAAAGATTTAAAAGTTGGAATACTAGGAGAACATGCATCTAATTTAGGAGGAATAATTGCAAAGGAAATGGCTGATGAAGTTTCTATACCATCTTTTATAGTAGATCCAGTTGTTGTTGATGAAATGGAAGATGTAGCAAGAATATCTGGGGTGCCAGAAATTCCAAGAATAAGTATCTTCCATGCTTTAAATCAAAAAGCAATAGGAAGAAGGGCAGCTAAAGACATGAATAAAAATTATGAAGACTGTAATTTATTGATTGTTCACATGGGTGGAGGAGTTACAGTTGGTGCTCATAAGAAAGGTAAAGTAATTGACAATACTAATGGTCTTGATGGGGAAGGACCATTCTCACCAGAAAGAAGTGGAGGACTTCCAGTTGGTGGTTTAATGAAATTATGTTATGGAGATCAATTAAGCAAGGCTGAGATAGGAAAACGTATAAAAGGTAATGGTGGAGTAGTTGCTTATTTAGGAACTAATGATATTAGAGATGTTGAAGATATGATTTCTAAAGGTGACGAAAAAGCTGCTTTAATATATGATGCTATGGTTTATCAAATATGCAAGGAAATAGGAGCATACGCTACAGTTCTTAAAGGAGAAGTTGATGCAATAATTTTAACTGGAGGAATTGCTTATTCTCAAACAATAAGAGAAAAGATAGAAGATAGAGTTAAATTTATTGCACCTGTTAAAGCTTATCCAGGAGAAGATGAAATGATAGCCCTTGCACAAGGTGGACTTAGAGTATTAAATGGTGAAGAAACAGCATTAGATTATGAAAAAGAAGCTTTAGCTTATTAATATATATACTGAAAATAGGTGAATTTTTATGATAAAAGACGATAAAAGAGTTAGACTTTTCATAGGACATTATGGAAGTGGGAAAAGTGAAGTTTCTATTAACTATGTAACTAGACTTAGGGAGGTAGTTGATGGAGAAGTTGCACTAGCTGATATAGATGTAGTAAATGTATATTTTAGGACAAGAGAAAAGAAAGATTTAATGAGACAGTTAGGGATAACGCCTATTGACAGTTCTATTCAAACAACTACGCTTGATGTTCCCGCTGTTTCAGCAGAAGTAATGAGACCACTACATGATGATAAGGTTAACTATGTACTAGATGTAGGTGGAGACAATGTAGGTGGAAGAGTAGTTGGTAGATTTGCTGAACATTTCAAATCAGACAACTATGATATGTTTTTTGTAATAAATGCTAACAGGGAGAAAACTCAAACTGCTAACGAAGTTCTTGGATACATAGATGCAATAGAAGCATCTTCTAAGCTTAAGGTAACAGGTCTTGTAAATAATACACATCTTTTAAGAGAAACAACTGTTGAAGATGTGTTAAAGGGACAAGAGGTTGCAAGAGAGGTTTCTAAAATAAAAAATATACCAATTAAGTATGTTTGTTGTATAGAAAATCTTGTAGATAAATTGCCAAAAGATTTAGAGGGAGACATATTACCTATAAAAATGTATCTAAGAGAAGAGTGGATGTAGTTTTGAGCTCAATATAAGAAATAATTAAGGGAGGCTTAACAATGGCTAAAGGGAAAGTAATTTTCAACGAAGAACGTTGCAAAAGTTGTGGACTATGTATAGAAGCATGTCCAAAAGGAATACTTGCAATTGACACAGAGGTTATAAATGCAAAAGGTTATAACCCAGCTAAGATAGTTGACGAAGAAAAATGCATTGGATGTGCAAGTTGTGCATTAATGTGTCCAGACGTAGTTATTACAGTAGAAAGAGATTAATTATTTTTTAAAAATAAGGGGGATTAATAATGGCTAAAATTCTTATGAAAGGTAACGAAGCATTTGGTAAAGCAGCTATAGAAGCTGGATGCCACTACTTCTTTGGTTACCCAATAACTCCACAAAGTGAGTTACCAGAATATTTATCAAGAGAACTACCTAAGGTTGGAGGAGCTTTTGTACAAGCAGAATCTGAAGTTGCAGCTATAAATATGGTTTATGGTGCAGGAGGAACTGGTACAAGAGTTATGACATCTTCATCTTCACCAGGGGTAGCATTAAAACAAGAAGGAATAACATACTGTGCAGGTGCAGAAGTACCTTGCGTAGTTTTAAATATAATGAGAGGTGGTCCAGGACTTGGAACTATACAACCATCTCAAGCAGACTACTACATGTCAACAAAAGGTGGAGGAAATGGAGATTATAGAACTCCTGTTTTTGCTCCAGCATCTGTTCAAGAAGCTGTTGATATGATAATAGAAGCTTTTGATGTAGCTGACGTATATAGAACTCCAGTTATGGTTGTTGCAGATGGTATGATAGGTCAAATGATGGAACCAGTTGATTTTGACAAAGAAAGAAAAACAAGAGAGTTACCAGAAAAAACTTGGGCTGCAAATGGAACTAAAGGTGAAAGAAAACCAAATGTAATAAACTCTTTATACTTACAATCAGAAGAACTAGAACAACATAACTTAAAATTAGAAAAGAAATATCAAGCAATAGAAGAAAATGAAGTTCAATATGAAATGTATAATACAGAAGATGCTGAATTAGTTTTCGTTGCTTATGGAACTGTTTCTAGAATAGTTAAAACAACAGTAGATCAAATGAGAGAAGAAGGTCACAAAGTAGGTTTAATAAGACCTAAAACATTATGGCCATTCCCTAACAAAGCATTTAAGGAAATACCAAATGCTAAGAATTTATTAGTTGTTGAAATGAGTTTAGGTCAAATGATAGATGACGTTAAATTAGCTTGCGAATGTAAATTACCAGTAGACTTCTATGGAAGATCAGGTGGTATGATACCATCTCCAGCTGAAATAGCTAATAAAGCTAAAGAAATAATAGGGGGTGCTAAATAATGGCTGTAGTATTTAAGAGAACAGAAGGATTACAAGATGTTACTACTCACTACTGTCCAGGATGTACTCATGGTATAATCCATAGATTAGTAGCAGAAGTATTAGAAGAGATGGGATTGCTTGGAGATGCTATAGGTGTAGTTCCTGTAGGATGTTCAGTTTTAGCATATAAATATTTCAATGTGGATACTCAAGAAGCTGCTCATGGTAGAGCACCAGCTGTAGCTACAGGTATAAAAAGAACTAATCCTGATAAGTTTGTATTTACTTATCAAGGTGATGGAGACTTATCATCAATAGGTATGGCAGAAATAGTTCATGCTGCAGGTAGAGGTGAAAAAATAAGTACTATATTCGTAAACAACGGAATTTACGGAATGACTGGTGGACAAATGGCTCCAACTACATTAATAGGTCAAAAGGCTACAACAGCTCAAAGCGGTAGAAATCCAGAAGTTAATGGTTTCCCAATAAGAGTTAGTGAAATGTTAGCAACATTAACTGGTGCAGTATTTGTAGAAAGAGTTTCTGTTGATACACCAGCTAATGTAAGAAAAGCTAAAAAAGCTATAAAAAAAGCTTTCCAAGTTCAACAAGCAGGGTTAGGATTTGGTATAGTTGAAGTATTATCTACTTGCCCAACTAACTGGGGACTTGCTCCAAATGATGCATTACAATGGTTAAGAGATAATATGATGTCTTATTATGAACTAGGAAATAAAAAAGATATAGAAGTTGAAGTTGAGGAGGCGAAATAATATGGCAACATCAAGAGTAATATGTGCAGGATTTGGTGGTCAAGGTGTTATGTCTATGGGCCAATTATTAACATATGCAGGAATGCTTGAAGGTAAAGAAGTTGCATGGTTACCTTCTTATGGACCAGAAATGCGTGGGGGTACTGCAAACTGTGCAGTAACTGTATCTGATAAGCCAGTTGGATCACCAGTTATAACAGATGATGCTACTTGCGCTGTTATAATGAACAAACCTTCTATGAAATTTGTTGATGATGTAGTTCCAGGAGGACATATATTAGTTAATAGTTCATTAATAGATATGAAAGTTGAAAGAGATGATGTTAATGTAACTTATATACCAGCTAATGAATTAGCAGCTGAAATAGGAATGCCTAAAGTTGCTAATATGATAATGCTAGGAGCTTGTTTAAAAGTTACAGAATCAGTTGATATAGAATCAGTTCTTCAAGCTTTCTTAAAAGTTTTCGGAGAAAGAAAGTCTAAATTCATACCTATGAATAGAGAAGCTTTACAAAAAGGTATGGATGCAGTAGCAACTGTAGAAGCTTAATTTAAAAAATAAAAATTTTATATTATACTAAAAAGGCAATAGAAATAATTCTATTGTCTTTTTTTCGTTTAAGTATTAAAATAATCCTATGGTTATAATTAAAGACTAATATTTAAAACATAAATTGAATAAAATAATTTTATGGATATAGATATTCTCGTCATGGAAGGAGTTTTTCAATGAGAAAATATTTTGGAACAGATGGAGTTAGAGGTGTTGCTAATACAGAACTTACTTGTGACTTAGCATATAAATTGGGAAGAGCTGGAGGATATGTCCTAGCTCAAGGAGATCACAGAGTAAAAGTTGTAGTAGGAAAAGATACAAGAATGTCAGGGGACATGCTAGAATCAGCTTTAATAGCTGGATTAATGTCAGTAGGATGTGATATAATTCCTGTGGGAATCATACCAACACCTGCAGTTGCATATCTAACAAGAAAATATAATGCAGACTGTGGAGTTGTTATATCAGCATCACATAATCCCATGGAAGATAATGGGATAAAGTTCTTTAATAAAGATGGATACAAGTTAGATGATGAAATAGAATTAGAAATAGAAAAATATATTGAAGATATAGAAAAGGTAGATTGCAATCCAGTTGGAGAAAATGTAGGAGTTATAAATCATGATCACAATGCATTAAGAGATTATGTAGACTATTTAAAATCTATAATAAATGTAGATTTAACTGGAATGAAAGTAGTTCTAGATTGCGCTAATGGAGCATCTTATGAAGTTGCACCAATAGTATTCAAAGAATTAGGTGCTAATGTTATAGATATAAATACTTCACCAAATGGAAAGAATATAAATGATAGATGTGGATCTACACATCCAGAAATGTTACAAAAATCTGTAGTTGAAAACAAGGCAGATTTAGGATTAGCATATGATGGAGATGCAGATAGATTAATTGCTGTTGATGAAAATGGAAACATTGTAGACGGTGACCATATAATGATATTAAGTGCAGCATATCTTAAGAAGAAAAAACAATTGTCAAATGATACATTAGTAATAACTGTAATGACTAATATAGGATTAAACGTTGCAGCAAGAGAATATGGAATAAATTTAGAAACTACAGACGTGGGAGATAGATATGTTATAGAAGCTATGAAGAAAGGAAACTTTAACCTAGGTGGAGAACAATCAGGACATATGATATTCCTAGATTACAACACTACAGGCGATGGAGTTTTAAGTTCATTAATGTTATCTAAGATAATAAAAGAAGAAAAGAAACCTTTATCAGAATTAGCTTCAATAATGAGTGTTTACCCACAAGTATTAGTGAATGTAGAAGTTAAAAACGAAGTGAAAAATAAATTCATGGAAGTTGAAGAAATAAAAAATGAAATAGCAAGAATAGAAGGATTAATGGAAGGTTCAGGAAGGGTTTTAATAAGACCATCTGGAACACAACCATTAGTTAGAGTTATGCTAGAGGGTAAAGAGGAAGGTCAAATAAATGAGTTAGCTAACAACTTGGCTAATCTTATAAAAGAAAAATTATCGTAAACTACAAGTAAATACTAAGAAATATACTTAGTATTTACTTTTAAGCGCCAGAACTTAACAATAACAGAATTTTATTAGTAGTATTGGGGGTTAAGTTGACGAGGACAGAGTTAATCGATTTTTCGGCGGATGCTCTGCGGTGTGTTTACCATCGTTAAGGTTTTCTCAAATCACGGAAGTGATTCTGTGGACAAAGGAAAACTCAAGTAAGCTTTTTCATGACCTAACTCTAAAAATATATTTAAAATAATATTTTTAGGAGGACACATAATATGTGTGGAATAGTTGGATATTTAGGAAAAAGACAGGCAACTGAAGTTTTAGTAGAAGGTCTGTCAAAATTAGAGTACAGAGGGTACGACTCTGCAGGTGTTGCTGTAAACACAGGTAACAAATTAGAAATAAGAAAGTTTAAAGGTAGATTAGCTATATTAGCTGAAGATCTACAAAAAAATCCTATTGATGGACATTTAGGAATAGGGCATACAAGATGGGCTACTCATGGCGAACCATCAGATGTAAACTCACATCCTCATTTCAATATGGATAGAACTATAGCTGTAGTTCACAATGGTATAATAGAAAACTATCTTGAATTAAGGGCAGAATTAGAAGCTGAAGGAGTTGTATTCTTATCTCAAACAGATACAGAAATAGCAGCTCATATGGTAAGTAAATACTACGAAGGAAATCTTTTAGAAGCTGTTTATAAAGCAACTGCGAGATTTAGAGGAGCTTATGCATTAGGTGTAGTATGCGCTGACAATGCAAATGAATTAGTTGCAGTAAGAAAAGATAGTCCATTAGTTGTAGGTTTAGGTGAAGATGAAAACATGGTAGCATCTGATATACCTGCAATATTAAAATATACAAGAAATGTTTACTTCTTAGAAAATGGTGAATTCGTTCATATAGAAGGAAATAAAGTAACTGTTTTAAATGAAAACAAAGAAGTAGTAGAAAAAGAAGTAAGTGAAATAACTTGGGATGTGGAAGCTGCATCAAAAGGTGGATTCGATAGCTTCATGGCAAAAGAAATATACGAACAACCAAAAGGTGTTGAAGATACGCTGCTTAGAAGATTAGATGAAAATGGAAGAATAAAGTTAGACGATATAAAAATAACTAAAGAAGATTTAGATAAAATAAACAAAGTTTATATAGTGGCTTGTGGTACTGCTTACCATGCAGGGCTTGTTGGAAAATATGCTATAGAAAAATTCGCTAAAATACCAGTTATAGCTGATATAGCTTCTGAGTTTAGATATAGTGATCCATTTGTAGATGAAAATACTTTAATAATAATAGTAAGTCAATCAGGAGAAACTGCTGATACTTTAGCTGCTCTTAGAGATGCTAAAGAAAAAGGTGCTAGAGTATTATCAATAACTAATGTTGTTGGTTCGTCAATAGCTAGAGAATCTGATGATATATTCTATACATGGGCAGGTCCAGAAATAGCAGTTGCATCTACAAAAGCTTATACAACTCAATTAATGGCATTCTATATGATAGCTTTAAACTTAGCTATGACAAAAGGAACTATAACTGAAGAAGAATACTTCAATATGATAGGTCAATTAAAGGAGATGCCAGCTAAAGTTGAAAAAGTATTAGAATGTGATAAATTAGTAGAAGAAATAGCTACTGAAATAAAAGACAAGAATGATATGTTCTATTTAGGTAGAGGTCTTGATTATGCATTAGCTATGGAAGGTTCTTTAAAAATAAAAGAAATATCTTATATGCATGCTGAAGCATTTGCTGCTGGAGAATTAAAACACGGAACAATAGCTTTAATAGAAGAAGGAACTCCTGTTTTAGTTATAGCGACTCAAGAACAATTATTTGAAAAAATGCTTTCAAATATGCAAGAAGTTAAAGCTAGAGGTGCAAAAGTAATAGCAATAGCTAAAGAACACAATAAAGAAGTTGAAAAATCAGCAGATAGAGTAATATATATACCAGAAGTTGAAGATATGTTTGCAAGTATAACTGCTGTTGTACCAATGCAATTATTATCTTATCATGTAGCTAAGATGAGAGGTTGTGACATTGATAAGCCTAGAAACTTAGCTAAGTCAGTTACAGTTGAATAATAGGAAACAATTAGATAATAAATAATATAGAAGGTTATATACTAAAAGTATATAACCTTTTTATTCTTAAACAATTACTTAAT
>NZ_JANKBY010000135.1:0-9354 GCF_024621905.1 Terrisporobacter muris | reverse complement strand
CTAAAGCTTCTGCAAATGGGTTGTTGAAAGTTTCTTCATTTTTATTTTGATTTTTTAGATATTTTTGTATATCTTTTTTAGATCCCTTGCTTTTTTCTTCTGCTTTTCTTTTATTGAATGCAGATAATTTTTCTCTATATCCACAAGCACATGCAAATATTTTATTTTCACCTTCGCCTCTAAGTTCTAGTTTTTTATGACAGTTTGGACATCTAGAATTTGTTATTTGTGATACTGTTTTTCTTGTGTTACATTCTCTATCTTCACAAACAAGCATTTTTCCTTTTTTACCATTAACTTCAAGCATAAATTTACCACAGTTAGGACACTTATTTTTAGTTAAATTGTCATGTTTAAACTTGCTATCACTTCTATTTATTTCTTTTACTATTTCTTTAGTGTATGATTTTATATCTTCTATAAAAGCATCTTTGTTTGCTTTTCCATTTGATATATCAGTAAGTTTTTTCTCCCACTCTGCTGTTAGTGATGGAGTTTTTAGTTTTTCTGGTGCCAAGTCTAGTAACTGTCTTCCTTTAGAAGTTATATGTAACTCTTTGTTGTTTTTCTTTTCCACTGAGAAAGAATTAAATAATTTTTCTATTATATCTGCTCTTGTGGCAACTGTTCCCAAATTATTTTTCTCCATTTCTGTTAGTAGGGTTGCTTCGTTTAAATATGGTGGTGGATTAGTTTTTCCAGTTTTAACTTTTACTTCTTCTATTTTTAATACATCATTTACTAATATCTCTGGAATAGTGTTTAATTTTTCATCTTCATCATCGCCATAAGCTTCTGTAAATCCAAGGTTAACTACTTTATTTCCTTTTACTCTAAAGTTTTCACCTTCGCATGTTCCAGTTATTGTTGTTTCCACATATTCAAAAGGAGGGCAAAGTACACTTAAGAATCTTTTTACTACTAAGTCATAGATTTTTCTTTCTTTGTCACTTAAATCACCAAGGAATACTCTTTCTTCTGTTGGTATGATTGCGTGGTGATCACTTACCTTTGAATTATCTACAAATGATTTGTTTCCTTTTATATTAGTTTTTAATAATTTAGTGCAAACCTTTGAATAATCACTTACATTAACAGCTTTTACTCTATCTTTTAAAGTTTCTACTATATCAGTAGTTAAATATCTAGAATCAGTTCTTGGATATGTAAGAACTTTGTGATGTTCATAAAGTTTTTGCATAATAGAAAGTGTTTCCTTTGCTGAGAAACCAAATATTTTATTTGCATCTCTTTGTAATTCTGTTAAGTCATAAAGAGGTTTAGAGTATCTTTTCTTATCCACTTTTTTAACATCAGTTATTTTTATTTCTTTATTATTTAATTTCTTTGCTGTATTTTCTACTTTTTCTTCATTGAAAGAAGTTGTATTATTGTTTTTGTCTACCCAATTCATTTTAAAATTAGAACTTCCTTTTTTAGTAGAAATCTCTATAGAGTAGTATTCCTTAGGTACAAATTTTCTTATTTCTTCTTCTCTTTTTAAAATCATACCTAAAGTTGGTGTTTGGACTCTACCACAAGAAAGTTGTGCGTTGTATTTTGTTGTAAGTGCACGAGTTCCGTTTATTCCCACAAACCAGTCAGCCTCTGCTCTTGCTATGGCAGAATGATATAAATTATTGTACTGTCTACCATCTCTTAATTTTTCAAAACCTTCTTTTATTGCTTTATCTGTACTTGATGAAATCCAAAGACGTTTAATAGGTTTTTTCACGTGAGCTTTTTCTAGTATCCATCTGGCAACAAGCTCTCCCTCTCTTCCTGCATCTGTTGCTATTACAATTTCTCTCACATCTTCTCTATTTAATTGTGCTTTTACTGTGTTAAATTGCTTAGATGTTTTCTTGATAACTACAGTTTTTAATTTGGGTGGAAGTATTGGTAAGTCTTCCATTTTCCACGACTTGTATTTTTCACCGTAACTCTCTGGATCTGCCAGTGTTACTAAGTGACCTAGTGCCCAAGTTACTATATATTTACTTCCTTCTATATATCCATTTTTATCTTTATTACAATTTAATACTCTAGCTATGTCCCTTCCAACTGAAGGCTTTTCTGCTAATACTAATATTTTTTTCATTTTAATCCTTCCTTATTTTAAATACTTTTTAAAATAATTTATTTCATTATTATGTCATTTTATGACTTTTATGATAATAATTTTACCATATATTCAGCCTGCTTCATAGGTATGTGCTAAACTATTATTATATTATAAATTAGGGAGTGATATTGTGATAAAAGATTTAGTAAAAAGAAGCAGAAGTTATAGAGTCTTTGATGAAAATTATAAATTAGATAGAAAAGATTTAGTAGAACTAATAGATTTGACTAGATTTTGTCCTTGTGGCAAAAATGGTCAGTATTTAAGATTTATTCCTATATATAAAGAGGAAGTTTTAAAACAAATATATCCTTATCTTGCATGGGCTGCTTATCTGAAAGATTGGAGTGGACCAGTAGAAGGTGAAAGACCTACTGGTATTATTTTAGTAGTTTCCAAAGAAGGAAGTTTAACTGATCCTATTTTAGCTTGTGATATGGGAATAGCAAGCCAAGCCATAATGCTGGGTGCTGTAGAAAAAAATCTTGGTGGTTGTATGATTAGAGCTTTAAATAGGAAAAAAATTGCTGAAGTATTAAATTTATCTGATGATTATATAATACATATAGCTCTTGCAATTGGAAAACCTGCTCAAGAAGTTATTGTGGAAGATATTCATGAGGGTGATGATGTGAAGTATTGGATGGATGATGATAAAACACATCATGTACCTAAAATTGTTCTACATGAGTTGATAGTTGAATAAAGTATTTTTTTAGATATTTTACCCTATGAAAAAGCCACGCCTTAGCAATTTTCGAGGTTGTAAATTAATTTGTGCTTTAGAGTAATTTCGCTCCTCTATCGCAATTTGATTTACTTATAATATTTGTAATACTTTGTTAAATATTCATAATTTGGATATTTAATTGTAAAGTGGTAGAACTAAATCTAGTGAAGTTTAAGGAATTTTTTTAACCCTTATACTTCAACAAAATCTGAATATAGATTTTTAAAATTTATATTCTACCATCAAAGAATATAGATAGTTGGTTATAAATACTATCCCAATTTCTATATCTCATAGTCCACTTTTTCATTATATTTTGACTTGCTAAATAAAGCATTTTTAGCAATGATATATCTGATGGGAAAGTGGATTTTGTTTTTGTTACTTTTCTAAATTGTCTATTAACACCTTCAATTATATTTGTAGTATACATAATCGTTGTTATCTCTTGTGGAAAACTAAAGAATAGTGAGATAACATCCCAATTGTCTCTCCAAATTCTTATTGCTGTAGGGTACTTTTTCCCCCATTTTTGCTCAACGACATCTAAAGCCGCTAAGGCTTCTGACTCATTTACAGCCTTATAAACATATTTAAAATCATTCATAAGTTCCTTAGAATCCTTGTAGGATACATATTTGAATGTATTTCTTATTTGATGAATTATATAACTGACTCCGGATAGCTAGCGCTTATAGCTTATTTAAAACCTGGTAAACCATCAACACTAAAAATTAGAACATCTTTTACACCCCTATTCTTTAGATCCGTTATGACACTATACCAAAACTTTGATGTTTCATTTTCACCTATCCATATGCCTAAAATATCTTTAAATCCATCTTTATTAACACCTAAAATCACATATGCGACTTTATTTTTAATTTTTGACTCATCTCTTACTTTGTAGTGTATAGCATCCATAAATACAAATGGATATACTGTATCAAGAGGTCTATTTTTCCACATTTTTTCATGTTCAATTACACGGTCAGTTATATGGCTTACATGTTCTGCAGAAATTTCAATACCGTATAAATCCTTTATTTGATCATGTATATCCCTAGTGGACATTCCTCGTGCATAAAGCGAAATAATTTTTTCTTCTAATCCAGAAATATCTCTTGTATGCTTTGGAATTACTTGAGGCTCAAAGTTTCCATCTCTATCTCTTTGAATATCTAGTTCTATATCTCCAAATTGTGATTTGACAGTTTTTTACTACTTCCATTTCGTATGTTATCAGTATTTTTATTTTGGCTATCGCCTTTTTCATAACCAAGTTCAAGTGCAAGTTCTTGTTCTAACATTTCTTGAATTACATCTTTAAACATATCTTTTAGATAATTTTGAATATCAACTGGATTACTAAGTGATCCATCTGCAATAATTTATTTTATTAATTCTTTCTTTAATGTACTCATAAAAAATACCCTTTCCGGCATTGACTTTATATTTTTATCATTGCCATAAAGGAGTATTTATTTCATCATAAGCACAAATTATTTTACATTACCGCATTTTCAATTCTAAGGCATGGTTTTTTAACTAGTGTTTTTGTGTATATTACTTATATTTACTTGAAATAACTTCTAAATATGAATCTATTATATTTTCATTCTTATCAACTACTTCTACTAAATTCATTTCTAAAGTATTTCCTATATCTACAGACTCAAAAACTTTCTTATTATGTAATATATATAATTGTTCATGGTAAATAACCTCCACTCTATATGAGGTGGACTCTATGCTTACCCCTACACTTGGTACTTTAGGTCCTGAGCCTGGAGAATAATACTTATTTTTAACAACTACTCTTACTCTGGTTTTTCGTATGGATTTTGTTTTTAATTTCTTCACAATATATTTATATACTTCTTTCAATCCTATTATAATAGATACGATTACTCCAATTACTACAACTATAACCCATAAGTACTCAATAATTATATTCATTTAAATTCTCCCCATATAGTCACTAATTTCCGTTTAATACATTAATTTTATCACTTATTTATATTTTTTCTTATGCTTTTACCTTCATGCTGCATTTTGTAAGCTGTTTAAATTTCCATATTATTACATTTATACTCTTTTTCTTTTAGATATGTACTTCTTAATTGTCATTTTATACTCTATATACTCTATTATGTACATTCCACTTAAACTTACAAATACAAATATTATTAATAAACCCATTGGCAGAGGGAGTAGTTTTGAGTTTTCTAAATTTATAACTTGATCTTCTCTCTCATTTACTATAATTTTATTAAATTTCAACTTATATCTTGTATTATCTTTTTTTGCTGTTGGATAAATATCTTCTGCAATACTTTCTAGAAAAGTCATACCTTCATATGGATTAGAGTATTCAAATTCTTCTACATCCTCTTCTTTACGTTGAATTTTATCTTTTAATGTAAATTTATCTTTATCTATTACATATAAATAGTAATTTTCATATTCACTGTCTGTACTTAACATAAATATATTTTCTTTATCATTTAAATAAGCATTAATAAACTCTTCATTTTTGCCTATCCATACAGTATTTAAAAAGTCTCCATTTTTATCATATACTTCTACACTACCATTAAAGGCTTTTTCAATATAAAATTTATCATCGTCAACTAAAAATTGCGTTACAAAATAGTTAGGTCGTTGAGTTTTGTTTATGGTAAATTCTTTTGGAATTTTATAACTTCCCATTCCTAGATTAATTATTATGGCAATTATACTAAATGATATAATACCAATAAATAATATCCTTAATAAATCACCTATATTAAACTTATAATCCTCTTCATATAAAGTATCTTCTATTTCATCTAAATCTTTATCTCCATATTCATATCCATTTAAGTATAATTCTTCTATTAATGAAAATTCTTCCTTTCCTATTAGCATTTCTCTTCTTTTTTCCTTATTAAAATAAACTGACAATATAATTCCTACAAAGCCAAGTATAGTGCATAACCTTTGCTGATTATAATTTCCAATCATTTTTAAATATGTAAAGATACTAATTAAAATCAATATTACTCCTATTAAATGTAATATTTTTCTTTTAGTTTTGCTTAATTTATATTTATCACAACAAACATAATCAGCTTTTGAATTACCTAATATTTTAATTTTATTAATCAACATTTCTTTTACATAATCGTAATGATGAAAAAATCTCACACATATATCTGACAGTAACCAAAATGGAAATAAAGTAAAAATACTAAGTTCTAATCCAATAATCATCACTAAAGTTATAAATACCATAAACAAAGCCACAATCTTTTTAAAAAATGGAACTGTAAATTTTCCTTCTATATATAACTTATCTTCTTTCTCAATAATTTTCCCCTTAAAACAAGTCATTGAAATATTTACTTTTTTATCGTTACTACAAAAACTCAAAAATATTTCATCATCATTTATATTACCTAGAAAAGTTTCATATTTTCCTTTATTTAATTTTTTTAATGTGTACTCCTCCACATCTTTTTCCCAATTATGTAAGAACTCATTAAGATTGCAATTAAGATTAATCTTTATTTTATTCATCATGCCTCCATATATCTTTCTTTTATAAAAATTTGCTTCCCTCATATGATCCGCTATATATTTTAATTGTATTAATATAAGTAAGAGCTGTAAACAAATCATTTACAGCTCTTACTTATTTCAATATATTTTATTCAATTGGTACTACTATTCACATTCTTATTTTATAACTTCAAAATAAGTTGTATTTTCCGGTACTCCTGTTACAGATGCATCATATCCCTCATCTAATAAATCAATCTTCATCATATCGTCCTTAGAAATTTCGAAATCAAAAATATCTAGATTTTCTTTTATTCTGCACTCATTTGCTGACTTTGGTATTGGAATTATACCCCTTTGAGTATGCCATCTTAATACTATTTGTGCTATGGATTTTTTATATTTTTGCGATAAACTCATCATAAGCTCATTTTCAAATATTTTTCCTCTCATTATTGGACTCCATGCAATTAATTGAATTTCATTTTTATCACAGTATTCAACTAGCTCTTTTTTTTGATTTGTAGGATGCATTTCCACTTGATTTACCATCGGCTTTATTTTTGCATTTTTTATTAATTCTTCCAAATGACCTTGTTTAAAGTTACAAACTCCTATAGCTTTTACTTTCCCACTTTCATAAAGTTCTTCAAAAGCCTTCCATGTTTCATTATTCAACTTGTTTGGCCAATGAACAAGATATAAGTCTATGTACTCCACTTGTAGACTTTCTAAAGATTTATTAAAAGCTTCCATTGTTTTTTCATATCCATGATCATCATTCCAAAGTTTAGTAACCAAGAATATATCTTCTCTATTAACTTTACTTTCTTTTATCCCATTACCTATGCCTACTTCATTTCCATAAAATGATGCTGTATCAATCTGTCTATATCCAGTTTCTAGAGCATACTTCACTATTTTTGCAGTTTCTTCATCACTACCTGATTTGTAAGTTCCAAAACCTATTGAAGGTATTTTTACCCCATTATTTAATACTTTAAAATTTTCACCCATCTTGATTAAGCCCCTCTCTCACACTCTATTAATTTTACTCCCTCTTTTTCTACTACTATTGCTTTTGTAGCTATATTATAAAATAAAGATGTATCAATTACACCAATTATTCCCTTTAAATCCTCGTCTAATTTGGCAATATTTTCTACATGCTCTAAATCAAATTTTACCTCCATTAATATATCATTTCTCATATTAACTTGGCCACCTAGTTGCTTTACTCTTTTTTCAACAAGAGATTTACTTTCTGGTACTATTTCTAAAACTACAGGATATTTAAATTTAAGTGTTTCAGAAACTTTACTTTCATCCACAAGTAAAATATAATCTTTTGCCATTGTAGCTACTATTTTTTCCTTAGTATGTATTCCTCCACAACTTTTTAAAGCATTTAAGTTATAGTCAACTTCATCACAGCCATCGAATGCAACCGATAATTCATTTACTGATGAAGTTTCAAGTACTTTTAGGTTGTTTTCTCTACAAAGTTTTTCTGTTTCACAAGATGGAGTAACAATTTTCACATCTAGTTTGCTTTCTTTTATATAAGAAACAAGATAAGAAATAGTACTTCCTCCACCTAAACCAATTATTGAATGATTTTTAATATATTTTAAAGCTTCTTTTGCACAAGTCTTTTTCAAAATTCTGTCCTCCCCCAAAAATTATACAATCCTTAAATTTTATCATTAGCTAATTTATTTTTCTAAATTTTATCATCAGCAATGGACTGTTCATGTCTACTAAGATTTTTGTACACATCTTCTTTTCCCACAGTTAAAAACAGATATAATATCTCTATTACAGTCATAGCCGAAATTCTAGAAAAATAATATTCCTCTAAAAATAATTTTTCCCTCGTTGCTGTCTTAATATGATGATTACAAATTTTTGCCAAAGCTGAATTATCACTATTAGTTATTGCTATGGTAGTTGCCCCTTGTTCCATTGCAGCCTTTGCCACATCGATCAACCTTCTTGATGCACCAGAATTCGAAATTATTATAACCACATCTTCATTTGATAAATTATAAGTATATGCTATTTGAGTTTCCCATATGGTATTTGCAATGGCTGTAATTCCTATCTGATTAAATTTATAACATCCATCTAAGGCTACAGGTATGGTATTTCCCACTGCTGCAAATTGCACACTTCTTCCTTTTTTTATTATATTTAAAATTTCTTTAAAATCGCCTTCATCTATCATGGAAACTGTCTGTTTTAATTCTTCAATTTTATTAAGTAAAATATTATTGAGAGAAAGGCTTATATTATCCTCACTAACATTTCCAGAAATAGAAATCTCATCTTTTTTTAAATCTACAACTTCCTTTGCTAGGGTTATTTTCAAATGATGAAACCCTTTTAGATTACACTTTTTACAGAATCTTGTCACAGTTGCCTCACTTGCTCCGGCAGACTCTGCTAACTCGGAAATAGTCATATCTATTAGTTTCTCTCTGTTATTTACTATATAGTCTGCTATTTTCTTTTCTGCATCAAAAAAGTTGTTATATTCAGCAAAAATAATATCAATAACAGATTTGTTTTTTTCCATATTCCTACCTCCTTGAAATATTTTCTTTATCATAATAATACTAATAAAAATTATTTTTGTAAACATATTTTCTATGAAAATAATTTTTATATACACCTTCACATTCATGTTTCCCAAAAGTGATTTTCACCTATAATAAAAGCCATTGATATCAAATCAACGGCTTTTTAGTAAAAATATTATTCACTTTCCACAAGTCTCCAAATTCCCATTTTGGGACTTATAAATAAATCTTTTCTATATTTAAGTACTTTGTCTGCTTCATAGCTTGATTGAACTAAACCTGAGTGTATAAGTACTTTAGCTATTTTACCTATTCTCATTTCTTCTTTTTCATTTAGCATTTCCACTATTTTATCTGCTATTACATCCATTTCT